>JAUVQR010000046.1 GCA_030598065.1 Planctomycetota bacterium
CCAGAGGCGCAAAGACGGGTATATCTCTAAGGGTTTTCTTTGCCATTTTTTATCAAGAAATTGTATACTTCTAACGAGGCGCCAATAACCAGTGAGATGTATGCTATCTTCATTACTTCACCAGCCAGTTTTTGTGACTCCAAGAGATAGGTTAGTGCAGATATAATGATACACGCGAACCCAACATAAAAAGGGATAACGTTTACATTTTCCCGCAGGTATTGAACCTTGCTTTCCAGGGAATCGTAGATAATAGGCGGTATAAATCTCTTAATGTTCGATAGTTCTTGACGTCCAAAGAGGAGTATATTAAACCATACAAGCACTGCAGCAACAAGCGACGTAGTGCACAGTATCCCTATCACCTGTAAGCCTCTATTATAGGAAATCAGGTTAATTATTATGGCATGAATGGCTATAATTACAGTTAGCTCCGGGTGAAACGCCAGCTGTTTATTCTTTGTAAACGCTATTCTACCGAGTTGAAGGAACAAGAATAATCCACAACTTAGAGGTAGGATATCCTTTAAATATCCCCTGCTGGACATCAGGAAGTGGTACTTATCATAATGATGTAACCAAAATTCTTTGTAACTATTAAAGACAATGACGAAGGCTAAAAAGAGCGCAGCCGTATTGAATACCGCCACAAGGGTACTGCAGTTATAAAAGGATGTTATCTTTTTTATAATTGCGAACACTGGTATCACCACTAAAGGCGTTGAGTCTCAAAGTATCTTGGAGAAGAATCTCCCGTTACACGTTTGGCCTGCCCTTCGGCGACGCCCGCAAGCCTATGCTCGGGCTGTATTTCTGAAGCTGTTATAGCCAAACTTACGAAATAATGCCGGCGTCTGTTTCTACAGGATAACCAACAAATGTTATAGGTGCCCCTTGTGTCCTTGCAACTCTAACTCCTTTACGAGTTGTCTGATGTCGGAAGACTTGTTCTTGTCACACACAAGGGTTGCGTCCGCTGTATGTACTATTATCAGATCTTTTACCCCTATTGTTGAAACCAGATGACCATGATTGCCAATTATTATGCAGCCGTGAGTGTCAATGCCTATATGCTTCCCGGTAATGCTGTTATGGCCTTTTTGGTACAAAGCTTCAAAGGTGCACCAATTCCCAAAATCATGGCATGCGAAGTCCGCCTCTATGGCCCATACGTTTTTTGCCTTTTCCATGACGCCATAATCAATTGATCTGGCCGGCAAGCGCTTGTAATCTCTTCTCCATTTCTCAAGTTTCAGCCCTTTTCTGTCTTTAAGCTTGGAGAGGACCTTGAAATGTTGGGGCATGAATTCTTCAATGGCATTTAGGATTACACCGGTGCGCCAAACAAACATACCACTGTTCCAATAGAAATCTTTGTTCTTATAAAACCTCTGGGCCGTCTTAAGATCGGGCTTCTCCTTAAAGGCCTTCACTTTAAACGTTTTGCGGTTTTTTGATGACGAAGTTTCCTTTCCTCTTTGTATGTATCCGTATTGCGTGCTGGGCTCGGTAGGTTTCAATCCGTAAGTCACCAGGACATCCTTTTCGTCGGCCAGTCTCATTGCAGCATTTAATGCGCTGATAAACTTTCGTTTCGGTTTTACGATTTGATCTGAAGAAAGGATCGCCATAATTGAGCCGGGATATTCGCTTTCAATCACCTTGGCTGCAAGGCCGATGCATGCGGCCGTATTGCGGCCCGCAGGCTCGACAAGGAAATTCTTCCCGGGAACCTCTGGAAGCTGAGCCTTTATGTGCTTCATGTGCTTTTCTGCCGCAACGACAACAATCTCTTCTGGGCTCAGCCTGGGAACGAGAAGGTCATACGTCTCCTGAATGCTTGTCTTATTACCCAGGGCCTTCAAGAATTGCTTGGGCTTTGCAGACCTGCTTAATGGCCATAGCCGCGTCCCCGATCCGCCGGCCATGATTACCGCGAAGCTTTTTCTTTTTAGCATCTCCCCGTCCGCGCAAGGTACGGTAAGTTCATTACAAATAAAAATCCATTCTAGCATGCTTAATTTGGCTTTCAAGCCAGAATCCCACGAATTGCTCTATCCGGGGAGAGATCACTATTTCTTCATTAAGATAGGCCTTTACAGTGGAGCGTTCTGCCTCGCGACGTTCGGGAATGTACTTAAAATAGGCGCGAACCTTACGGTCGCTACTGCTCTCAACACCGATGAGTGAAGAGGAGGGTGTTTCGGCGCAGTCCATGTGTTGGCTGTTGGGCAGACTATACAACCACCTTTGATAGAAACGAATCCCACGTATTCTGCAGCCCTTCTTTAAATCCTACCTTGGCTGTATAGCCGAGCAGCTCCTTTGCCTTGGTTGTATCCGCCTGGGTGCGCCTGGGGTCCCCATCACGTGGCTTCGTGTGAGAATAGCGTAAGGGCTTACCTGCAATCTCCTCTATTCCATGCACAATGTCCATCACAGTGTATATCTTTCCATTGCCCACGTTAAATGAGTGGCCTGCCGCTTTTGGCGCCTTGGCGGCGAGGAGGGTTGCCCCGACCGTGTCAGAGATATAGGTAAAGTCCCTGGATTGCAATCCGTCACCATGTACCTTTACGGTATCATCATTCATGGCGCAAGTCATGAATAAGGGAATGACATTCGCATATTGCGATTTTGGGTCTTGCCGGGGGCCGAATACGTTAAAGTACCGCAGAGACACGGTTTCAAGCCCGTATACCTGATAGAACACGCTACAGTAGTACTCACCCGCAACCTTTGAGACGGCGTAGGGAGAAATAGGGCGAGGTAGCAACGCCTCGCTCTGCGGAAAAACCTCCTGGTTTCCATACACAGAGGAGGACGACACAAATACCACACGCTTGACTCCGGCATCTCTTGAGGCCAGCAGTACATTTAGTGTGCCGTTTATGTTATTATTATTACAGCCGACGGGATCGTCTATTGAGAGAGGAACGGATCGCTGGGCCGCAACGTGTATGACGTAATCTGTGCCGCTGACGGCCTTCTTAACTGAGTCCATATCCTTGATATCCGCATTCATAAGCTCGAAATCGGAGTTAAATGGCTCCAGGTTTACCTTCTTTCCGGTGGAGAAATTGTCGAGAACCCTCACATCTTCCCCGTTTCGCAAAAGCGTTTCAACCATGTGAGAGCCAATAAATCCTGCACCACCGGTAACCAGGTAGCTTACCATATAAACAGCCTCCAAAAATTCAAAGCCAAAAAAGAAAGGATGTACTTATAGATATAGTCTTTACATACACAGGAAAAACCATTAAAATCGCAAAAAATTATAACAGTATGAAAAACTGGAGTCAAGGCAGAAAAGCCGAGAGCGTAGGCGCCTAAAATGCGCTTCACGATGAAATAGCTTGCCCCAATTGCCATTATAAATTTTCACTATCTCCTCCAGGAAGCATTAAGTGAATCGATAGCCCCTACATAAGTGTTTGCGATATACTTCTTTAAGGCAATATACAATGCTTCTTTTAGAGACAGGTTTCCCCCATCCTACTGTCACACTGATTGACAAATAAAACCATAGGATGGCCTGTAAAATGCCTAAAGACACAAAATGTGCGGTCATACGTAACCCCTAACAGAACAAACTACTTGAAAATAGACGGCAAAGTTGATAGCCTCTTCGAAAGGAATTCTCAATACATTGGTTTCAGGTCGAGACCTGGTAGACCCGTCTATATTGCGTAAAATGAGTTTTTTCAAGCAGCCCCGGAAACATTGCGGGAGACGCCCGACGCGTCACCAACGTCCTTTTCCGGCAGCAACAAGGAGGCATCTTTAAATGTCCGTCTGTAAACACAATCTATGTAAGAGGTGGGTGGTTACCACCCTGTCCGCATTCATACTCACCATACTTATAAACGCCTGCGCGTCCGTCCTGGCAGCACCTCCCGGAAGCCCGTTTAACTATCTTGACGATGAAGACAAGGCGCGCGTGGTAAAGATACTACAGGACGTCTCAAAACGCAGTAACCAGCCGACGCGCGAGACCCATAGGGAGTTCTGGGTCATATGGGAGAAGTACAAGCGCTGGCCGGAGTCGGATATAGAAGACCTGAGGGACTGGCTTGTAGGGCCCTCACTGATATACATGACATACGTCTGGCAGGACGCGATGGATTCACTGAAGACCCGCACGCCGCAGAAGAGCTCCGCAAGGGCCAAGTACGAGAAACGGATACTGGCCCTCGGTGTCCTGAAGGTGTCCGACATCGAGAAGAACGACGAAATGATTGAGAAGGTCGCATACCGGCAACCGCTTACTACCGAGGACGGGCAAGAGTACGTGGTCGAGGAGGCGGGTATAGCGCTGGTCATGACCAGCCTTATGGACGCCGACAAGAGGGTAAACCGCCTCTTCAACAAGGTATACATAGAACCCCCGCAACAGTAATACGCTGACATTCTGAGTTACGTAGGGGCAGGCCCCCGTGCCTGCCCTTGACATTTCTACGGGCAACCCACAGGGGGTTGCCCCTACGACGTCCGGTGCGGTGACCGGGCGCTATACAAATGAACCAGAAATAACCAAATCCCTGCCAATTTGACAGCCGTTGGGGAACAGGCCGGCATCTATAAGCCACACTTAAGATGCTGCAAATACTATATTTAACTACATGCGTCCACGCCGTGACCCCGTCAGATATTTGGCACTGAGTTTGCATATATTGTAGAAGAGATTTTATATAGAAAGAGGAGGTAGAAATGCCAGCTAAGAAGATAGTGTTCAGCCAGGAGGCCTGGGAGGCCGTCCGAGACGGTATAAAACAACTCTCAGACGCCGTAAAGATAACCCTCGGCCCCAGAGGCCGTAACGTTATACTGCAAAAGAGCTTCGGCTCCCCCACAATAACCAAGGACGGGGTGTCGGTCGCCAAAGAGATAGAGCTGGAAGACCACCTGGAGAATATCGGCGCGCAGATGGTAAAGTCGGTATCAGCCAAGACCAGCGACGTGGCCGGAGACGGCACCACCACCGCAACGGTGCTGGCTGAGGCTATATTCACCGAGGGGCTCAAGAACGTGACGGCCGGCGCAAACGCCATGGCCGTGAAGCGCGGTATCGACAAGGGTGTCAACCGCGTGATTGACAAGCTGAAACAGATGAGCACCCCCGTGAAGGGCCGCAAGGAGATTGAACAGGTGGCCACCGTCGCCTCAAACCATGACCCCGAGATAGGCAAGATTATCGCCGACGCGATGGAAAAGGTGGGCAAGGACGGCGTAATCACCGTGGAGGAGGGGAAGAGCCTGGAGACCACAGTTCGGTGGATTGAGGGGCTTCAGTTCGACAAGGGTTATCTCTCCCCGTACTTCATAACCGACCCGAAGAGCATGGAGGCCGTCCTGGAAGAACCGTTCATACTGATACACGAAAAGAAGATAACGACCGCGAAGGCTATAGTGCCCATCCTCGAGCAGGTGGCGCAGCAGGGGAAACCCCTGCTGGTAATATCTGAAGACCTGGAGGGAGAGGCGCTGACGTTGACAGTGGTCAACAAGCTCCGCGGCGTGCTGAAGTGTGCCGCCGTTAAGGCCCCGGGATTTGGGGATAAGCGGAAGGCCATGCTTGACGACATCGCCATCCTTACCGGGGGAAGGGCCATATTTGAGGACCTGGGCACAAACCTGGAGGAAATTACGCTGAACGACCTTGGCAGGGCGAAGAAGGTGGTCATAGAGAAGGAGAACACGACTATCGTCGAGGGCGCGGGCGACACCAAAACCATTCAGGGCCGTATATAACAGATACGGAACGAGATAAGCGCGTCTACTTCCGACTACGACAGTGAGAAGCTGGAGGAGAGGCTGGCCAAGCTGGCCGGCGGAGTGGCGCAGATTGAGGTAGGCGCCGCTACGGAGAGCGAGATGAAAGAGAAGAAGGCCAGGGTGGAAGATGCCCTCCACGCCACTCGCGCGGCGGTAGAGGAAGGCATACTGCCGGGTGGCGGGGTAGCGCTCCTAAGGTCCATCGCGGTGCTCGACCGGCTGAAACTAAAGGGCGATGAGGCGACCGGCGTGGACATCCTCTGCCGCGCGCTGAAGGCCCCCACCTCCCAGATAGCAGACAACGCTGGGTACCATGGGCCGGTAGTGGTGGAAAAGGTCCTCGACGGCACCGACAACTTCGGTTATGACGCAAGCAAGAACAAGTACTGCGACATGATAAAGGAAGGTATCCTCGACCCGACCAAAGTGGTCAGATGCGCGCTTCAAAACGCCGCCAGCGTGTCAACTCTCCTATTGACCACAGACGCCCTGGTGGGGCAGATACCCGAGAAGAAAAAGGCGGCACCGGCAATGCCAGGCGGATACGGCGGCGGCGGATACGGCGACATGTATTAACAGCCCTGACGAGAGGGTGTGGGACAACGACCCGCAAAAAACCCACACCCGAACTCTTTCGCCTTCGCCCGCCCGGATACCCCTCTCACCCCCGGCAGCACCTCACCCATCAGCCGCCCACGGTAAAAAGTTTTTGAATTTTGCGCCTGCCTATGGTAGACTGGCACTTTGTTGAAAGCTCTAAGTGACCTTAAATACTACTGTTAGGGACTTGTAATGGCTGTGCCTCCCGACATTAAACTGAAAGAAATCTTTCAAGAATTTATATGCATCAAGAGACCTTACTTCTCTTTTGATACGGAAACCTGGCGGCCGCCGACCGACGTCTATGAGACAGAGGAGGCCTTTATCGTAAAGATGGCGATCGCCGGCGCAAGCGAAAAGGATATCTCTATCGTGCTTGAGGGGAACACGCTGACCATTAGCGGCAGGCGGATTGACCCCTCTGGCCACAAAAAACTTTGCTTCTATCTTATGGAAATAAGATACGGGTATTTCAAGCGGAGTATAACCCTCCCGAAGTACGTCGACGAAAACAATATAGAGGCTCGCTACAAAGACGGTTTCCTGTCGATCAACGTACCCAAGTCTGCGGAACCCTCAAAAACGGTGCAGACTGTAAGGGTTACCCTGTAACGGCATCCGTTTCTACGGAACATTGACAAAGGGGATCAGCACATGGGAAGCGAAGAGAAGGCATTGCCCCTGAGCGAAAACGACAAAACAGCAGCTTCACCGGATGAAATCCTGCCACAGGATGAACTCAACATACCACCTGAGTTACCGGTCCTTCCCGTAGTCGACATAGTGGTCTTCCCCCAGATGGTAACGGCCCTGAACGTCTCAACGGAGAAGGAGCTGAAACTCCTTGATTATACCCTTACGGGAAAACGACTGCTGGCGCTTGCCCTCCAGAGGAAAGCCGAAGACGAAAAGAAGGGTCCGGAAAAAGACGTGCGACCGGAGGACCTTTACGAATATGCCACGGCCGTGGTTGTGCTGCAGATGCTAAGGATGCCGGACAACTCCGCAAAGATGCTTGTGCAGGGAATTTCGCGCCTCAAGATTGAGAAATACGTACAAGAAGAGCCTTACCTCGTTGCCGAGGTAAAGCCGCTCGAGGAAAAACTCGAGGAGGGCATGGAAATGAACGCCCTGTCCCGCAGTGCCTCTGACCAGTTCATGAAGATGATATCCATGACGTCTAACCTGCCGGAGGAGCTGAAGGTTGCGGTGGTACCCCCATATCTCCGAGCGGATCGGGCACCCCATGCCGCTCTCCCAGAACTGGTTGGTGAAGCGCCCGGACATCGGCGGGTGTATGCCCAGCCGGTAATTGCGCCGGAATATGCCGTACTCGTTGAAGGGGTACCAGCAGCCCTGGAGCCAGGCGTCCGCCAGGTCGTCCGACGTGAGCGCTGCCCCCCGCTCCTCGAGCACTTTGAGCCACACGACCTGAAGGTCGAGGTCATCGTTCGGGGGCATACGCTCGGGGAACATCTCATCTGGGCTGATCTCGATCCAGCCCTTGTTTCCCTCGAAGCGCGCCCCGACGGCGCCTCCCATTGACTTGCCGATCCAACCCCCGAGGATCTGATCCAGATAGCGGTCGTAGGAAATGCGCATTGCGGACTCCTTTCTGATGGTCCTACTGGGCACGAATGCCACGTCGGCTACACGATAGCCGATAGCTTGTCGCTGGCGGTCCAACACCCGCGGGTGGCGCCTGGCCGGTTGTCCGGACGGTGCGTTACGCGGGCACTATTGGGAGAAGCGTGAGCCGAGGGGATTATACCGGCGCGCGGAGACGCGTCAACGCGTGGCCTGGGCAAGAGGAGCCAGTCTGAGGTTGCGGACCGGAAGGGGTACCCCTCAGTCTTGATTGATGGAAGGCACGGCGCCCCCGTTCGCGCCGGCGCGCCACCGCCGCTGCTCAGAGCGAGGGTACTCAATGCTTGTCCGCTCCAGACCGGTCCGGTATAATCCGCGGACGCCCAACGATAGACAGAGGCTGGTCTGGAGGGTCCGCAGCTCGCCACCGACCGCCCACGGTTTGTTGTTGGCGACCTGCGGCGAACAGGGTCGCTTGCCCGCGTGCCACGGGCTGGCATTGCATTTGGGCGGCGCCGGCCCCGAGGCGTACCGGGAAGAGGCCGCCTCATCGGGTCGCTCGAGGTGACGCCAGCGCGCGGGCCAACTGAGCGCCGGGGCGAGCGCGAGA
>JAUVQR010000013.1 GCA_030598065.1 Planctomycetota bacterium
AAGAGCGGCGCTCAGGGGGTGTTAGCCCAGCCGCTGGACAAGGCGGCAGCGTTGGCGGTAATCGAAGGTGTATTGAAACGTTCTCTATCAGGGGGAAAGAGGAAGAGAAAGAGGGCGGTTCGGGCCAAGAAGACGGTCAAGGTAAAGGTGCGGGCCCGGACGAAAGCGAAGCCAAAGGCCACAAAGAAGACGGCTAAGAAGGCCAAGAAAAAGGTCGTCAAGAAGGCAAAAAAGAAGGTTAAGAAGAGGTAGGGGTTAAGGAATACAGTGGTTCATGTCTGTCCTGGTTGCCATTTTGACCGCAGTTAATATGAGTGTGGCTTTGAGAAGCAGGGATACGCGTAGAAGTAAGAGAGTAGCGGTCCCTGTATTGGCACTCCTTATCGCATGTTTGGTCGTTGTTACCCACCAGGCCCACCTATGGGCCGCGCCCTCCACCTCAACAGGGCCTCTCAAGAAAAAGATTGGGCGCATATTATCGGACCCTGTCTTAAAAGGTGCCGTCGCAGGCGTCGATGTCGTTTCTCTCCAGGACGGAGAGGTGCTCTTCAGCCGCAACATCGATGAACTCTTCACGGTCGCGTCCAACATGAAGCTGTTGACCACCGCCGCGGCGCTCCACACTATAGGATCCGGGTACCGGTTTACGACAACCGTTTATCGCCGCGGGGATGTTTTGGATGAAGACACCCTGGCCGGTGACATTGTCATCAGGGGGGGTGGCGACCCGAATATATCAGGCCGTTTTTATGGAGGCCGGAGCACGGCCATTATGGAGGATTGGGCGGTGGCCCTGCAGGAGGCCGGTATTAAAGAGATTACCGGGGACATCGTCGCGGACGATACGTTTTTTGACAGGGAGTACGTCCATCCCGGTTGGCCGAGGAATCAGCTCTCAAGGTGGTACTGTGCGCCGGTCAGCGGGTTGTCCTTCAACGATAACTGTGTTGAGATTCGCCTGCTGGCTGACGGTAACGGCGGAGTAAAGGTTGTCAAGGAGCCCCCCACCGGCTACATAACCGTGCGCAATTCCTCACGCTTGACGAAGAAAAAGAAGGGCGCAAACCTGATCGTTCACAAGAAGCCCGGCACGAATGAGATATTTGTCAAGGGTAAGGTAAGAAGCAGGAGTCTCCCGGCGACACACTTCTTGACGGTAGACAATCCGCCGCTGTTTTTTGCCAGCGTCTTTAAGGAGGTGCTGGAGCGACAGGGTATAAAGGTGAACGGCAGGGCGCGTCTTATTGACGATGCTGACACCTATGGGGACGAGCGCGGGGGTCTTGCCACGGGGCTTCACGAGTTGGCCTCGATGTCTTCGACGCTGGGCCAGTCGGTCAAGGTGGCCAATACAAACAGTCAGAATTTCTACGCTGAGCAGATACTGAAGACCCTGGGGGTGGAGGTAAAGGGCGAAGGCAGTTTCGCCGCCGGCCGCGAGGTGCTGAGCGGGTTTCTGCTGGAGCTGGGCTATCCCCCCGACAGGTATAATATCGCCGACGGCTCCGGTCTTTCAAGGGAGAACAGGCTGTCGCCCCGCATAATAGTCGGTATCCTGGCGCACATGTATGGGCACAGGGAGGGCCTCACGTTTTATTCGTCGCTATCGGTCTCGGGAACGACCGGCACGCTCAAGCGGCGGCTCACCAAGCCTTCCTATAAAGGGAGGGTGATGGCCAAGACCGGTTATATATCAAAGGCCAGCGCCCTTTCCGGCTACGTGGAGACCTTGAGCGGCAAGACGCTGGCCTTTTCTATATTAATCAACAATTTTAAGGCGTCCAACTCTAAGATAAAGAAGATTCAGGACTCTATATGCAGGGCGCTGGTGAATTATTAGTTTTGGGGTGTTGCAAATATCAGGGAGATTGGTATATTCTTGTGGGCGAAGCAAGGGGTGGGACCTTGCGCTGGACACTTGCCAGAGAAAAATCCGCTGCGGGTATGACTTTGGTAGTTTCATTTGCTTTGAATTAATCATGAGGCGTTAACAGGGGTAGCTATTAGATGACGGTGGACAAGATAAAGAACATATACGCGTTTCATTCATATTTTTACGACAGCATCTTCGGCTGGCTTTTTTCGCATGGGAGGTTGCTGGCGATCAAGCTGATGGACATCAAACCCGGCCAGGAGATACTGGAGGTGGGTGTCGGGACGGGAGTCTCCCTCCCACATTACCCCGGACACGCCAGGGTTATCGGAATAGACATCTCCAAAGAAATGCTTGAAAAGGCCGAGGGGAAAAAGGCCTCGATGGGCCTCTCCAACGTAGAGGTTCATGAGATGGACGCCGGCAGACTGGACTTTGCCGACGGGCGATTTGACAAGGTGGTTGCCGCCCACATGATAAGCGTGGTGCCGGACCCACTGGGCGTCTTGAGGGAGATGAAGAGGGTCTGTAAGGACGACGGAGAGGTCTATATCCTGAATTACATGCAGGCCTCCAACGGGGTGGTCGCGTGGTTTGAACGAAAAATCTCTCCTTTCCGTGAGGCGCTGGGGCTGGGGAAGTATACCAACTTTGACGCCCTTATAAAAGACGCGGACCTGGTAGTTGACCACATTGAAAGGGTAAACTTCCTTGACCTCTGCAGCCTGGTAGTTTGCAGGAAGAGGGCGTTGTAGGGGTGGCCGGGAGAAAGCCGCTCCCGCACCATGGCGCGTTATGACAGAAACTTTACGCTTGAGATCTGGTGATTAGGTCCGTGGCGGGCGGAACGTTAGAGCGGCGGCTTAGCTCCTGCCTATACACAGGTAGTTGAAGCCATTTTCTTTCATGTCGGCGGGCTCATAGATGTTTCTGCAGTCTACTACGTTGGGTTCTTCCAGCAGTTTCTTCATCTTTCCCTTGTCAAGATCCCTGAATTCGTTCCACTCTGTCATTATTATCAGGGCGCAGCACCCGGTCAGCGCCTTGTACGGGTCGCCGAAGTATTTGACGCCCTTTAATATCTTTTTTGCCTGATGTTCGGCCTCCGGGTCAAAGGCGCGGATCTTCGCGCCCAGCTTCTGGAGTTCGGTGATAACCGTCACCGCGGGCGCCTCCCTCATGTCGTCCGTCTTGGGCTTGTAAGCCAGACCCCATACGGCGATGTTCTTTCCCCTGACCGACGGCACCAGCTTTTTCAGTTTTTTTACCACCAGACCCCTCTGCCTGCGGTTCACGTCGTCGACGACGTCCAGTATCCTTGAGCGCACGCGGTGCTGTTTCATGATCTGCGCCAGCGCCTTTACGTCTTTGGGCAGGCATGAGCCGCCGTAGCCGGCTCCCGCCTGCAGGAACCTGGGGCCGATTCTCTCGTCCAGACCCATCCCCACCGCCACCTGCTTCACGTCGGCGCCCACCTTCTCGCACAGCGCCGCAATCTCGTTCATGAAGGAAACCCTTGTGGCCAGCATGGCGTTGCAGGCGTACTTTATCACCTCGGCCGTCTCGGTGCTTGTAAAGAGAATGGGTTTGTTGGCCCGGGAAACCCCCTTGTATATAGCCTCCATAAATGGCCGGGGCCTGGGGTTGTTTATGCCGATGACGATCCTGTCGGGGTTGGTAAAGTCCTGTATGGCCTCTCCCTCCCTCAGGAACTCGGGGTTAGATACCACGTCGAACTCGATGGGCTTCTTTTGGTATTTTCTTACGTTCCTTGCCACTTCCGCGGCGGTGCCCACCGGAACGGTGCTCTTGTTCACTATAACCTTGTAGTCGTTCATGTGCCTGCCGATTTCTTGCGCGACCTTTTTTACCGCGGAGAGGTCCGCCTCGTGGTTCTGTCCCGGAGGCGTTCCGACGGTAAGGAATATGACCTGTGAGGATCTTATCGCCTTTTTCAGGTCCGTGCTGAAGGACAGCCTCTTTTCCTTTACGTTTCTATGGAGCATGTCCCGCAGGCCAGGTTCGTAGATGGGTATCGCGCCTCTTTTCAGTGTGGCAATCTTTTTACTGTCAACGTCGACGCAGACCACCTGGTTGCCGAGGTCGGCCAGGCACGTCCCGACCACCAGTCCGACGTATCCGCAGCCTATGCAGGAGATATTCATTTTTTGGGCCTTTCTGTCTTATCTGGGAAATCGCAATACTTGTTTATAACACACTGGTAACACAAGGGTGTACGTGCGGCGCATACCTTCCTTCCGTGGTCCTGAAGGAGGTGGCAGAATTTCACCATCTTGTCTTCGGGAACGATGGCGGTCAGTTCCGCCTCGACCTTATTAGGGTCCTTTGAGCGCGCGAGTCCTATTCGCCGCGCCAGGCGTCCTACGTGGGTGTCGACCCCTATGGCCGGCACTCCGAAGGCATTGCCGAGTACGATATTGGCGGTCTTTCTGCCAACACCATGCAGGCTCAAGAGGTCTTCCAGGTTGTCCGGCACCTTGCCTCTATGCTTTTCGGCAATGTCCTTGCCGCACGCCTTTATGCTTTTCACCTTGTTCCTGAAAAAGCCGGTGGGTCTAACTTCTTGCTCAAGGGTGGTGATGTCCGCCCCGGCATAGTCACCGGCAGTGCGATATTTCTTGAAGAGCGAGCGGGTCACCCGGTTTACTCTCTCGTCCGTGCATTGCGCCGCAAGTATCAGCGCCACAAGTAGTTCGAGTGGGGTCTTAAACTCCAGTGCTATTCTTGTGTCAGGGTACTCCTTTTCAAGGAGGGCTATGACGCGACCGGCCTTTTTCATCATACTTGATTCTTTGGTTGTCAATACCTACGACACCTGTTGATGTTGGTGCTGTGCCGACACTTTCTAACAGAAAGGATTTTAAAATTCAAATAGAAATTTGGCATACCCGACATATAATTGAGCGTGAGGATGCACGCCTGAAGAGGGTTCGGAGGGTTTTCCCCATACCCGGGGCACCAGATGCGAGAAAGTGTATACATCAAGTATTTGAGGACGATTCAGGGCGCCTCCAGGGACGTTCTTAAAGGTATCGGCGACGACACGGCGGTTGTGCGGGTGCCCAAGGGTCTTTGCGTTCTTACCACCGACACCCTCCTTGACGGTACCCATTTCAGGCTAAAGGACACCGGCCCCCGCGAGTTGGGCAGAAAGGCCGTTGCCAGCAGCTTGAGTGACGTTGCCGCGATGGGCTGCAGGGCGACACTCGCCCTCATATCCGTAGCCTTTCCGCACTCAACGCCGATGAGGTTTGCGAGGCGGCTTGCAAGAGGGCTTAACGACACGGCCGCAAGGTATGGTGTAACGGTGGTCGGCGGAGACACCGTAACCGGCCGGGGGCCTCTCCTTATTAACGTTACGGTATTCGGGGTGGCGGACGGCCTGCGTCCGGTACTGCGTTCCGGCGCAAGGGCCGGGGATACCGTAATGGTTACCGGCAGGCTGGGCGGCTCTATATTGGGGAGGCATCTGCGGTTCGAGCCAAGGCTGGAAGAGGCCGTTTATTTGAACAAAAATTATAGGCTGCACTCCATGATAGATATAAGTGACGGTCTCTCGCTTGACCTGGCGCATATACTGGAGGAAAGCGACGTTGGCGCAATCATGTACAAGGACCGGATACCTGTTTCCAGGGCCGCGCATAGACTGGCACGCAAGACCGGCAAGACCCCTCTCTACCACGCGCTGTCAGACGGAGAGGACTATGAGCTCCTGTTTACGCTGAGCAGGCCACAGGCCGAAAGACTGGCGAAGAAGAACCCCCTGAACATACCTCTCACCGTTATAGGACACGTCCGCAGGGACAATGTAAAGGGGCTTTACCTAAGGGATGAAGCGGGGAGACTCAGGCGTATAAAGCCGGAGGGCTACGAACATGTCTAGCAGGACGGCGGGTCGCCCCTGCTCAGGTGGTATAAGACGGGTATGAACACTTCTAGTAAGACAAAGTCGGCGTTTGTTCTTGTCACGTCCAGCGAGGAGGAGACGATGGAACTGGGGCGCAGGATCGGTGGTCTTCTGGGAGCGGGCGACGTGGTGGCGCTGATGGGCAGTTTGGGCGCCGGCAAGACCACACTGGTAAAGGGGCTTGCCGTGGGTCTCGGCATTGGCGACGTGAGAGAGGTGAGGAGCGCCAGCTTCCTGCTGATAGCCGAGTATAAGGCGCGCGTCCCCATCTACCATTTTGACGCCTACAGGCTTGAGAGCGCGGAGGAGATGTACGGCCTGGGTTGTGAGGAAATCTTCTGGGGGAATGGCGTCTCCATAATTGAGTGGGCCGACAGGGTGGAGGAATGTCTGCCGGAGAATTATCTCAGGATATCTATGTCTATCGAGGGACCGGCTTCACGAAAGGTGGTGATTTCCATTCAGGGAAACGGGTACGGCAAGGTCATCAGCGGCCTTAAGCGCGGAGGGTCTTAATGGAAGGACAACAGAGACCGTCTTCAATACAGCTCCTTCGGCCGGAAGTGGCCAGGAAGATATCCGCCGGTGAGGTTATTGAACGGCCTTCGTCGGTGGTCAAGGAGCTGGTGGAAAACTCCATAGACGCGGGCTCTACCAGGATAGACGTGGAGGTGGCCGAGGGCGGTAAGACGCTTATCAGGGTCACGGACGACGGCATCGGTATCGCCCCGGAGGATCTGGAGAAAATCTTTCTTAAGCACGCGACCAGCAAGATTTCCGCCATGGAAGACCTGGAGACCATAGATACCATGGGCTTCAGGGGTGAGGCGCTGGCCAGCATCGGGGCGGTGTCTATGGCCCGGATCGTCTCTTGCGCAAGGGGCAGCGACCGGGGTGCGGAGATTGAGGTAAGAGGTGGAGACCGGCAGAAGCGCAGGTACGTGGGCACGCCGGAGGGAACTCAGGTAGAGGTTAAGGAATTATTCTATAATATACCGGCCCGGAGAAAATTTCTGAAGTCCACCACCGCTGAAATGTCGCACATCTCAGAGGTACTTACCAGACTGGCGCTCTCTCATCCGGAGGTGCATTTTGTCTTTTCACATAACGGCCGCGAGGTCTTCAACCTGCCATCGGCATCTTCCTTGAAGGACAGGGTCGTCACTTATTATGGTGGGGAATTGGCCGGAGACCTTCTGTGTGTAAATTCTAGGGAACAGGGGCTGGAGGTCGCCGGATACACCCTTGCGCCGACCCATCACCGTACCAATACGCGAATGCAATATATCTTCCTGAACGGCAGGCCCATAAGGGACGCGGGCCTTACTCACGCCGTAAACAACGCGTACCGGACGCTGCTGCCGCCCGGCAGGTTCCCGGTGGTTTTTCTATCGCTCAAGATAGACCCGTCGTATGTAGACGTGAACGTTCACCCCACAAAGATAGAGGTCAGGTTCAGGGAGGCCTCCAGGGTCTATGGCCTTCTGCTGCAGGGCATAAAGAAGGCGCTGACTCAGTTTCAACCGGGGCTTACGCCTGTGCACCGTCCCGACTCCAGGATTGCTGCGGCGCCGTCGTCGTCCCATGGTGTTAGCGCTGCATACGAGCCGGGGGCTTCATCGTGCGCCGGCGACGGTGCCGGTGTGGCGGGGCAGCTTTTGCCGAAGGCGCATGCGACTGCGCCCAGGGTGGAGGATACCGGCGCGGGGCACGGCAGGTTCATACAACTCCATTCAGCTTATATAGTTGAAGAAAGCCCAAAAGGCATAAACATCATCGACCAACATGCGCTCCATGAAGCCATACTATACCATGAGATAAAATCCACTATCCGGGAAAAGTCGTTGTCAAGCCAGAGGCTGCTTATACCTGAACTGGTAGAACTGAGCCATCAGGATTTCTTTCGCATCCTTGAGCTACGAGAAACCCTGGAGAGGCTGGGTCTGGAGCTGGAAGAGTTTGGCATCAACAGCGTCATAGTACGTTCTCTGCCTCAACTAATCAAAGACGTTGACATAAAAGGACTTATAAAAGAGCTCGCAGAAGGTGCCGAAGAGGGGTCCTCGTGTGACCAGGTACTTGACAGGGCAATAAACGTCATGGCGTGTAGGGGTGCGGTGAAGTTCGGTGACAGGCTAAACACCCAGGAGCTGGCTGCCCTGCTGGAAAGGCGGAAGGACGACCTTCCGCACGCCCACTGCCCGCACGGCCGTCCTACCACCCTGTTTTTCCCCTTAGAGGAGTTGGACAGGCAGTTTAAGAGGACAGGCAAGTAACAAATAGCCTTGACTTTCACCACTTCCAGTGCTAGTATTTGTTATATCTTAACTGCCATGATATGCCGTCTTTAGGCGTGCAAGGTGGCGGAAAAAGAATGTTACTCTGTAGGGTGAGGGTGGACCCATACACTGACGAACTTGCTTTTGTGCCTGCCTGTATCACATTGAAATAAATGTACGAATTGATGGTAGAGACATACTTTGCCGCCGCTCACTCGCTAAGAGGACACCAAGGCAAGTGTGAAAACTTGCATGGCCATAACTGGAAGGTTCAGGTAGTGCTGAATGCCGATAAATTAAATGGCCTGGGTATGGTCTTGGACTTCAAGGACGCCAAGGCGGTTTTGAACGAAATCCTTGAGTCCTATGACCACAAGAACCTTAATGACCTTGCGTATTTTAAAGAAACCAACCCCACTACAGAGAATGTGTCAAGGGCCCTTTACGCGGAACTTTCCAGAAAACTACCCGAAGAGGTTTCTGTGCGTAAGGTAGCGGTCTGGGAGTCTGAGAGATGCGGGGCCTCATATTTTGAATAGCTCTTTTAAAAATTGGTGTCCGGGATGCCACCCATCCTTCAAGTAGCCCTAGACTTTGTGGACCTGCACAGGGCCGTCAAGGTCGCGGAAGAGGCGGTGGAAGGCGGGGCGGACCGGCTGGAGGCGGGCACTCCCCTGATAAAGAGTGAGGGGTTGAACGCGGTCAGACGGTTGCACGAGGCCTTTCCCCACATACCCATTGTGGCAGATACGAAGACCATGGACACGGGTCGCATCGAGATGGAAACGGCGGCCAAGGCGGGCGCCTGCGGCGCTATAGTTATGGGCGCCGCGTCCGACACCACCATTAAGGAGTGTATACGGGCGGGTCGCAATTATGGTATTGACGTGGGTGTAGACCTGCTCGGAGTTAAAGACACCTTGTCGCGCGCAAAAGAGGTGCAGGGCTGGGGCGCTAGCTATGTCAATGTTCATGTGCCCGTTGATGACCAGATGAAGGGCCTTGAACCGTTTGACGAGTTGAAGCGGATAACGACTCAGGCGAGTATACCCGTGGCCGTTGCCGGAGGGATAAATTCCGAGAACGCGGCCGAGGCCGTGAAGGCCGGGGCAGAGATAGTAGTGGTAGGAGGGGCCATCAGCAAGGCCCCTGACGCCAGGAAGGCGACGCGTGAGATAAAAGAGGCCTTGCTCGAGTCCAAGAGCATCCGGTCGGAGCTGTACAGGAGGGTCTCCGGGGACGGGGTAAAGGAGGTGCTACTTAAGGTTTCCACCTCCAACATATCGGATGGAAGCCACCGTGCCGTCGGTCTGGCTGAGCTTACGGCGGTTACCAGTGGTGTGAAGATGGTGGGCAGGGCCTTGACGGTGAGATGTTATCCCGGTGACTGGGCAAAGCCCGTTGAGGCCATAGATATAGCAGAGGAAGGGCAGGTGCTGGTGATAGACGCCGGCGGTACGGGACCTGCCGTATGGGGCGAGCTGGCAACACTTAGTGCCCGTCAAAAAGGCCTGGCGGGAGTGGTTGTAAACGGCGCGGTAAGGGACACTGGTGAGATTCGTAAATTGGGGTTTCCTGTCTTTGCCAGGCTGGTTCTGCCGAACGCCGGCGAACCGAAGGGTTTTGGCGAGATAGGGGTAGCGGTAAACATATCAGGAATAACCATATGTCCGGGCGATTGGGTCGTTGGAGACGATGACGGCCTGATGGTGGTTCCGGCCCGGCACGCCGGGGAGATGGCGAACCATGCCATGGACTGGCTTGAGCGGGAAAACAGGATAAGGTCTGAGATACAGGAAGGAAACGTCTCATTGGCGAAGGTAATCGACCTTCTGAAGTGGGAGAAGAAATAGCAGCCGTCCGTGGGACATAGACGTTCTGCAGCGGAGAGCTGACGAGGCCTCGGCCTTTCATTCATTGTTAAAAAGGATTTTTTCTTCTAATGAAGTGTGAAGCATGCAATAAGAGACACGCCACGGTACACCTGACGGAGATCGCGAGCGGTGAAAAGAAAGAGCAGCACCTCTGCGACGAGTGTGCGCACAACCTGAATGACCAGTTGATAAAAATGCCTTCTCCTACCGACATACTCACCAACCTCATAAATCAGGTGGCGCCGGAGATAGGCGAGATGTCGAAGACGTCCTGTCCGGCCTGTGGGATGTCGTATCTGGAATTCCGTTCGAGCGGGAGGCTTGGCTGCCCCATGGATTACACGGCCTTCAAGAAGGGCCTGGTGCCATTGCTTGAGAAGATGCACGGCTCTGCGCAGCACATAGGCAAGGTGCCCAGCCGCGCGGGGAAAGAGCTGGTGGTAAAGAACGAGGTGCTTCAACTCAGGAAGGAATTGGACAAGGCGGTCGAGAAGGAAGACTACGAGAAGGCCGCGAAGATACGCGACCGTATATTCGAAGTAACAGGGAATGACAGCGACAATGTTAAAGGAACTTTACAACAAGACGGGTGATTGGCTCAGGGGCACGGGCCCGGAGGCCGACACCGTTATAAGCACCAGGATAAGGCTGGCCAGAAACCTGGCCAACTTCCCTTTTCTCAGTAGGGCCAACATTGAGCAAAAGAGGGAGATAGAACGGCTCATAAGGGAAAAGATAAAGGAAGCTGCGGACACGAAAGACCTTCACTATATAAGGCTTTCCGATATAAGCTCCGTGGACAGGCTTTTTCTGATGGAAAGACGACTTATAAGCAGGGAACACGCCGGGGGCGACGGTGAGCGCGGGGTTGCTTTCGGCAGGTCGGAGACCATCAGCGTCATGGTCAACGAGGAGGACCATCTCAGGATTCAGGTCATACGGTCGGGCTTTGAGCTCAGGGAGGCGTGGAAGGCCATCAATGAGACGGACGACATCCTGGAGAGAGAACTTAAATACGCCTTCAGCCCTACCTTCGGTTACCTGACCGCCTGTCCGACCAATGTCGGTACCGGTATGAGGGCCTCGGTGATGTTGCACCTGCCTGCGCTTGGGCTTACGCATCACATAGAAAAGGTGTTTAACGCCGTGGGTAAATTGGGGCTGATAGTCAGAGGGCTATATGGTGAAGGTACCCAGATACTGGGCGACCTTTACCAGATTTCAAACCAGTTCACGTTGGGCAAGTCAGAGGCTGAAATCCTTGAGATTATGGAGAGCGTGGTTCCCAGGATTACCAGTTACGAACGCATGGCCAGGGAAGCGCTGGTCACGGATAACGGGAAACAATTGGAGGACAGGATATGGCGCTCGTACGGTATGCTAAAGATGGCGCGAATGCTGTCCTCTGAGGAGACGATGCACCTGTTGTCGCAGGTACGCCTGGGCGTAAACATCGGTGTACTCAGTGACGTATCAATCAAAACGCTCAATGAGCTTTTTATACTCACCCTTCCGGCGCACTTGCAAAAAATAGAGGGGAAAGAGCTGGAAGCGACTCAAAGAAACGTGTTGCGGGCCTCCTTTGTCAGGAAGCGTTTAGGCGGCACAAACCAGTAAGGAAGGAAGTTCATGTTTGACAAGTTTACGGACAGAGCAAGAAAGGTGATGGCCTTGGCCAGGGAAGAGGCCAGGCGATACAACCACGAATACATTGGCACGGAGCACATACTTCTTGGTCTCGTAAAGGAAGGTAGCGGTGTCGCCGCCAACGTGCTTCAGAACCTGGATATTGAGCTTAAAAAGATACGTATAGAGGTTGAAAAGATAGTCCAGACGGGTCCGGACCTGGTCTCCGTAGGGCAACTTCCGTTCACGCCAAAGGTGAAGAAGGTGCTGGAATTTGCCATGGAGGAGGCGAAGAATCTGGGCCATAACTATATAGGCACCGAACATCTGCTGCTCGGTCTGTTAAGAGAGCACGAGGGTGTTGCGGCCCAGGTGCTTCTTAATCTCGGCGTCAAGCTTGAAGACGTCAGGGAGGAGGTTATTAGCCTTCTGGGTGCGGAGCCGGTGCATCATGGCGAAGGCCCCGAGAAAGAAGAGAAAAAGGGTAAATCAAAGACACCCGCGCTGGATTCATTCGGTCGTGACCTTACTCAGCAGGCAGAGAATTCGGAGCTGGACCCGGTCATCGGACGCCAGGATGTTATAGAGAGGGTTATACAGATATTGTGCCGGCGCACGAAGAACAACCCGGTGCTGCTTGGAGAGGCCGGTGTCGGTAAGACGGCAATAGTAGAGGGACTGGCGCAGGCGATAATTGCAGGGACGGTTCCCGAGATACTTTTGGGCCGCCGCATAGTGGCTCTTGACCTGGCTATGATAGTGGCGGGTACGAAGTACAGGGGGCAGTTTGAAGAGAGGATAAAGGCGGTCATGTCGGAGGTCCGCCGCGCAAAGAACGTGATTCTCTTCATAGACGAGCTTCACACGCTGGTGGGCGCGGGCGGGGCAGAGGGCGCGATAGACGCGTCTAACGTCCTGAAGCCGGCCCTGTCCAGGGGTGAGATACAGTGTATAGGCGCAACCACCCTGGACGAGTACCGCAAGTATATAGAAAAAGACGGCGCGCTTGAGAGACGCTTCCAGACTATAGTGGTGGACCCGCCCAGCAAGTCCGACACGGTAGAAATACTTAAGGGCCTGAAGAACCGTTATGAGGCCCACCACAAGGTGCAGATTACGGAAGGCGCTATTGTGGCGGCTACCGAACTCTCCAGCCGTTATATAACGGGGCGGTTCCTGCCCGACAAGGCCATCGACGTTATCGACGAGGCCAGCGCGCGTATCAGGTTGAAGAACATGGCGCAGCCGCCGGACCTTAAGCATCTTGAAGTAGAGATGGTGAGGCTTGATAAAGACAAGGACGAGTCGGTCGCCGTCCAGGATTTTGAGAGGGCCGCTCGTCTTAGGGATAAGGCCGACAAGCTGAAGAAAAAGAAGGAATCCATTGAGCGGAAGTGGAGGGAAAGATGCTCGGAGACGACCGCCATCGTTGACGAGGAGGTGGTAACGGAAGTGGTTTCTAAGATGACGGGTATCCCCCTTACAAGGATGGAGACCAAAGAGGCGAAGAAGCTGCTGAACCTTGAGAAAGAGCTCCATAAGATGGTGGTGAGCCAGGACGAGGCCGTAAGGGCCGTCTCCAAGGCCGTCCGCCGCTCGCGGGCGGGGTTGAAGAGCCCTGAGCGCCCGGTGGCGACGTTTATCTTCGTTGGCCCCTCCGGCGTGGGTAAGACGCATCTTGCAAAGAGTCTCGCTAAATTTATGTTCGGCGAGGAAGAGGCGCTGGTACAGATAGACATGTCCGAGTATATGGAGAAACACAACGTCTCCAGGTTAATCGGCGCGCCTCCCGGCTACATCGGCTATGAAGAGGGCGGCCAGCTGACCGAGAGAATCCGGCGCCGGCCGTATGCGGTTGTGCTGCTCGATGAGCTTGAGAAGGCGCATCCAGACGTCTTCAACATGCTTTTGCAGATAATGGAAGAGGGTAAGCTTACCGACAGCTTTGGCAGGAAAGTGGACTTCCGCAACGTCGTGCTGATTATGACCTCAAATATCGGGGCAGACGTCATAAAGAACCCGTCCACCCTGGGCTTCCGGACGAGTGCCGGAGAACAACCGTACGACGCCATGAAGGAACAGCTTATGAAGGTTGTGGAGAAACACTTCAGGCTGGAATTCCTGAACCGTATCGACGGCGTTATAGTATTCAGGGCGCTTACCAAGGAGGATCTGCAGAAGATTATCCAGATAGAACTGGAAAAGCTTAAGAAGAGGCTGAGTAACTACAACATTACCATCTCTCTAAATGAAGAGGCGCTCGATTACATTATTGAGAAGGGCTACGACCCGCAGTTCGGTGCAAGGCCGTTAAGGCGCGCCATAGAAAACGATATAGAGGACCCCCTGGCGGAGGAACTCCTTCAGGGCAAGTTCGTCAACGGCGCCTCTATAGACGTCAAGGTGGTGGAAGGGAAACTGGCCTTCGAGGAGGTGCATCCTCCGGAACCGGCCTTAAGCGGCGAATCGGGGAAGTAACACCAAAGAGAGAGCGGGCACACGCGCCGCCGCCCCTGCTGAAACCCGGTAGATTGGGGCTATGCCGCGGTAGACAAGCTCACTGATAAACACGATAAACACATAGAAAAATAAGAATAAGAAAAGGGGAGGACATGCGTCCTCCCCTTTTTCTTTTGGTCTGTTGTCGGGCCACGATTTCATTTCTCTAGTTGTATGGTGCGTCTTTCCTCCCCCTGCCCTATCGCAGGGCGGCAGACCCTGCGATAGACGATTGTCAACGAGGTAAATACGCCATAGACGCACCTGCCTCAAGCACTACCTAGTTGTCTGCCGGTAGTTAACGTGCTGTAGGGGCACGTTGCAACGTGCCCCTACTTTGGGAGAGGTTGCACGGGCGTCAGGATGTCGCTTGACGGGTCGTGCATGTTGAACCTCTTTTGCGCCAGTTCTTTGTTCATGTTCGCGTAGCAGTATACGCATCCGTGCGGACACGTGTCATAGGCCCCGATGTCCCT
>JAUVQR010000134.1 GCA_030598065.1 Planctomycetota bacterium
CCGTCACCCCTGTATCTGGCCGAGAGGCTGGGCAGGCGTCTGGGCGGCGTGAAATTATATCTAAAGAGGGAAGACCTTAATCACACGGGCGCTCACAAGATAAATAATACGCTAGGCCAGGTGTTGCTGGCCCGGAGGATGGACAAAAAGAGGATAATTGCCGAGACTGGCGCGGGCCAGCACGGGGTGGCCACCGCTACGGCAGCCGCCATGTTCGGTATGGACTGTGAGGTCTATATGGGCGAAGAAGACATGCGGCGGCAGTCCCTGAACGTATTCCGCATGAAACTTCTCGGAACAAAGGTGATTCCCGTTACGACCGGCTCCAGAACACTGAAGGACGCGACCAACGAGGCCCTTAGAGACTGGATGTCCTCGGTGAAAGATACCCACTACATAATAGGCTCGGTGGTGGGTCCGCATCCGTATCCTACCATGGTGAGGGATTTTCAGACCGTGATAGGACGCGAGGCAAGGGAACAGATACTTAGAAAAGAGAACAGGCTACCCGATTATCTGGTTGCCTGTGTGGGAGGCGGTAGCAACTCTATCGGGCTGTTTCATCCGTTTATTGAGGATGAGAGCGTGAGGATGATAGGGGTGGAGGCCGGCGGTCTTGGTTCTGGAGTGGGTCAGCACGCGGCGACACTCTCACGCGGTAAAGCCGGGGTGCTCCACGGCAGCCTGAGTTATGTGTTGCAGGACGAAGACGGGCAAACCGAGGTGGTGCACTCTATATCGGCAGGGCTTGACTACCCCGGAGTAGGCCCGGAACATAGTTATTTGAAAGAAACAGGCAGGGTGGAATACGTGTCCGTGACCGACGCGGAAGCCCTGGAGGCGTTTGAGATATGCGCCAAATCGGAGGGTATCATCCCCGCCCTTGAGGCCTCACACGCCATTTCATATGTCATAAAGAATGCTAAATCCTTTGGCAACGATTCGATAGTCCTTGTCTGTCTTTCCGGAAGTGGAGACAAGGATGCTTTCGAGGTGGCTGAGAAGTTGGGTGTAAAGATCTAGCCCGCCGGCGTATGGATAATAGAATTGACCAGCGATTTGAACTGCTGAGGAGCAAAAAGGAACCCGCCTTCATTCCCTTCATAACCGCCGGCGACCCCAGCCTGGATGTTACGAGAGGGCTTATCCTGGAGCTTGAAAGGCAAGGCGCGGACATAATAGAGTTAGGCATCCCCTTTTCAGACCCCATCGCCGACGGCCCGGTCATACAGGCCTCATACTACAGGGCGCTTACCAGGGGCCTGAAACTGGCCGACATCCTTCACTTCACCAAAGACCTTAGAAACGAGACGGACATACCCATCGTCGCGATGGTTTCCTACAGCATCGTCTTCAGGACCGGCGCGGAGAAGTTCATTGACATTGCCAGGGACGCCGGCTTTGACGGCGCCACCATACCTGACCTGCCGGTGGAAGAAAGTGAGGCCATCATTCGCGCGGCGGAAGGCAGGAACTTTCGTATAGTGTGTTTCGTTGCGCCAACCACCAACCCTGACCGGATGGCCCGCATAGCCAGGTGCACACAGGGCTTCCTGTACTACATCTCTGTTGTAGGGATAACCGGCACAAGGAACTCCTTACCCGAAGACATGACGGAAAATATAGACCGGCTGAAGTGTATGACAAACTGCCCCGTGGCGGTTGGGTTCGGCATCTCTACACCCGAGCAGGCCAGGGCGGTAGGCAGGGTGGCCGACGGTGTTATAGTAGGCAGCGCGTTGATAAAGGAAATAGAGCGAAATTTGGACAGGCCTCCCGCCGAGATTATAAGCGCCGTTGGAACGCTTGCAGGCGGTCTCTCGGAAGGCGTCAAGAAGTAGCCCGGGTGCGTTTTTTTAGAATGACAGTGTGGCCTTAATCTGTTGGGGTTTGTATGGGCAAGACTGACATATCATCGAAATCCGTAGAGATGGTCCCCGGTGTGTTCTGGGTCGGTGTACTGGACCGCGAACGCGCCCTCTTCGACAGCTTCATGAGCCTTCCTTACGGGACCACCTATAACGCCTACCTTGTTACCGGTGGCGAAAAGACGGCCTTAATTGACACGGTCGGGTTAGACTTTACCGACATCCTGACGAAAAAGGTAAGCGAGTCAGTGAAGGTGGAGGACATAGACTACGTGGTAATGAACCACGCGGAGCCAGACCACGGGGGTTCAATACCTAAGATACTGTCCATCGCCAAGAACGCCAAGCTTGTCGCCTCAAAGAAGGGGGTAGGCATGGCAAAGCTCTTTTACGACGTTCCGGAAGAGAGGATGATGGCCGTAGAAGATGGGAGCAAGATAGAGCTGGGCGGCAAGACTCTGAGGTTCATCAGCGCTCCCTGGCTACACTGGCCGGAGACCATGTTTACCTACTGCGAAGAGGATAGGGTCCTGTTCACCTGTGATTTCTTCGGCGCCCATATGGCCGCCGACAAGCTGTATGAGGACGAGGTCGGCGATATAGTGCTTTCTGAGGCCAGGAGATATTATGCCGAGATAATGATGATATTTATAAACCCCTTGAGGAAGGCGCTTGATAAGGTGGCTGAGCTGGACATAAAGATAATAGGCCCTAGCCACGGACCGGTGTATCGTGAACCGCATCGTATAGTGGATGCTTATGAAAAATGGGCAAGGGGACCGCTGGAACAAAAGGCGGTTGTTATTTACGTGTCCATGTACGGGAGCACGGCCGTACTGGAGAAGACGATAGTGGCGGCCTTAAAGGATGAGGGGGTAGACGCGGTGGCCTACAACATGGTCAAGTCGGATATCTCCCAGATAGTCACGGACCTTGTAGACTCAAGCGCGATAATCTTCGGATCACCGTCTTTTTACGGCGGAATGCATCCACGGCTTGCCTCTTCTGTTGAGCTTATAAGGACCCTCAAACCCAGGGGCAAGATAGTCGCCGTGTTCGGTTCTTATGGTTGGGGAGGCGGCGCGGCCAAAGAGATAAAGAGCAGGCTGGCGCCGGTAGGCTTTGATGTTATAGAAACACTTGAGATAAAGGGTCCTCCCGGAGATGAGGCGCTTGACAAGGCCCGTTCCCTGGGGAAGGCCGTTGCCCGCAAGATAAAAGAGACCCGGGCGGCGAACTGAAGTCCTTTAATTATTATGCGATGTTTCCGGCCTACGATTGGCCGTGTAAGGACGCTTTATCGTGGGACACCGGTAATAGGCCGGCATCCGAAAAACACTGCGCATTAAAGACCGTCGCGTTAGATATACATGCGCAAGTGGAGAATGTCAGGTTGCTTAGGTGTGGCCGGTCTCTTGTGGAGAGGGTTTTGTGCCCGGCCAACCGGTGAAATTGGCGCTGAAACGGCAGTTTTTGTGGGGTAAAAAAGGTTTTTTTGTTGACATTTAATGAGACATTTTTATAATGCTACTTCTCACCAATCTAGACCTTTAAAAGGGCTTTATTTATAGTAGCAAGATGTAGTATTCGGAAAGGAGGTGTAAGCTATTGGGGAAAGGAGGAGGTTTCCAAAGGTCTATGCATTTTAGATCTACAAAAGGAGGAGGACTTTCTAAGATGATGCCTAAGACGTTGAAGGCACTGCTAATCCTTAGTGTAGTTGCAGGCCTGTGCTTCTTTAGTTCCTTCAACGGTGGGTTTGATAATGACGTATATGCTGTTGAGATTATTACCCACTGGGTGCCTCACGAAGTATATGGTATGCCTGGCGAACCAGACAATAACGGAAAGATCTTTTTCTCCGGTCTTGGCGCCAAGTACATGGGTGCACCGAAGGGCGGACCGCCCTGGCCTGGTAAGTATGGTAAGTTCTACAGGACATTACCCGCCTATCGCTATTACATCCCTGATGGTATGTACAACAGGGATGACCTGCGGCCGCCGAACCCCATAAAGGGTGTTTTCCGTAACGAGCAGTGTGTGGGTTGCCACGAGGTGTTGACCCCCGGGATTGCCCGTGACTGGAAGATGAGCAGGCACGCATCCGTGGAGCCTGCACCGGTAGGCTGTCCGACCTGTCATAACTCTGACCACCAGAAGCTGCATATGCCCAGCTCGAAGACCTGTGGTACAGAGGATTGTCACGGCACGCAGTACACCCAGAATATGGAGGGTGGCATCGGTTCTCACGGGTCTTGCGCCAGCTTTGCTCAGGTAGAGTGCGCATGGTCCATCGAGAGACCTCCGGGAGACACCGCTGGTTGCGTGTTTTGTCACACAAGTTCAGAGGAGAGGTGCTCCACATGTCACGCAAGGCACCGCTTCGACCCCAGGACCGCAAGGAAGTCTGAGCAGTGTAAGACTTGCCACTGGGGGAAAGACCACCGCGACTGGGAGGCTTATGACATCTCCATTCACGGTGTAGTCTATCAGACCGGCAAATGGGACCCGAAACTGTTTGACTGGGACCAGAAGCTGTCTGAGGCGACCTACACCGGCCCGACATGTGCATACTGTCACATGCGTGGTGGCCATCACAACGTACAGAAACTGTCCACGGTCTACACAAGCATGGGTATGTCCATGGCAGACCGCGGCGCCCCCCTCTGGAAGGAAAAGAGGGATACATGGGTTTCGGTTTGTGACGACTGTCACTCACCGAGGTTCGGAAGAGAGATCCTTCAGGCTATGGACGAGGCTTGTAAAGATGCCGCTCTTAAGTATCGTGAGACCTTCAAGGTTGCAGAAGATCTCTACAGGGACGGCGTACTCGACCCGATGCCGAAGGACCTGGCACCAGACTGGTCCGGTCAGCACATCTGGAGTCTTAAGATTGGTGCTTACCACGGTAACGAGTTTGGTGGAAAGACCGGTGAGTCCGGTGAATTCAGGATGTCCAACTGCTCTAACGTCGAGCGTCTGTGCTTTGAGAGCGTTGGTTACTGGATGACCTACATCTTCAAGGGCATGGCTCATTGTAGCTGGAACGACGCCACGTATTGCGACGGTTCTTTCGGTATGGACCGCTGGCTTGTGGACGTCAAGACACAGGCTTCCAGGGCCAGGAGACTTGCCGCCCTTGAGAAGAAGGTCGGAATCACCTGGGTACCGGAAGACTTCTGGAA
>JAUVQR010000076.1 GCA_030598065.1 Planctomycetota bacterium
CTTCCCACTGCAGGTACATGGTGACCGCCCTGGAGAGGCTGCCTCGCTCCTTCATGTAGGCGCTGTACTGTGACGGATTAGACATAACCGCCTGGTCCGCCACCAACTCCTCCAGCTGCGTGTACCTGTCGTTCATTGCCGTTAATTTCTGCAATAACGCGTCGTTAATCATATCTGTCTCTTATCTTACGCGGTTTATGCCTTCTGTGGCTCGGTTTCCTGCGCAACCGTCTCGGAGGCCTCGTCACCGGTCTTCCACTTATACCTGCGATTGAACCTTTCTACCTTACCCGTGGTGTCCACCAGCTTCTGCTTCCCCGTATAGAAGGGATGGCATTTTGAGCAGATTTCTACCACTATCTTCGGCTTAGTAGAGCGGGTTTTGAAGGTTTCTCCGCAGCCGCAGATAACAGTCGTTTCCACGTATTCTGGGTGAATTTTTTCTTTCATCTTCTTGTTTCCTCAAGACCTAATAAATTGTAACAAAATACATTATACCGGGCAACACACAAATAACACAGCTTGTTTCTACCGGAGGGCCGGGCAAGGCATTCCTCACGATGTCATTGAGCGTTTTATCGCTTCTGTCATGCCTTCTTCGCCCCCCCATACGCCGAATACCTGCAGGTGGACCAGCAGCCTGCTGCCGCCGGGGCGCTTCTCAACGATGTAGCTGGCCCGGCACCATCTTCCCCAGGCTCGGAATAACATTGCGAAGAATATGACCGGCACGGCTATCCAAAGCAACGACACGCCGGGGTCATGGCGATAGCTGAGGATGGTTCCGGCGCGTATGTTGTCTATTCTGACACTAGTGCCCTTGATGTCCATGGGCTTGCCCTCTGTCAGCTTAAAGGTCTCCGGCATGGCTTTCTCTTTCGCATCGGCGCCGGCATCACCTTCTGCCTCCCCTTCCCCTTCTCCTTCCTCCGGTTCCGGAGGCGTGTAGGTCATTTTTACAAACGGCTCGATTACGTACTCAGTGCCGTCGCTGAGGTAAAGCTTGCCCGCGATGACGTAGCCCGGTTCCAACGTGCCGTCTAACCCCGGGATTGTATATATGTCGTCTTCACCCGCTTCAACCTTGTTGCCGTTGGCATATAGGTCAAACTTGTATTCGTACGCGCTCTGGTAGATGGTTAACCCGCGGTAGCGGAGCGGCGTGTTTACCTCGACCCTGGCCTCCTTCACCGGCGAGCCATTTTCGTACACCACCAGTTCGCTGGCGTACCCTACCGGATAATAGCTGTCCTCCCTGGCAACCACCTTTAGCCCCTCCAGCCTCCAGGCATTCTTCATCCGGGGGACAATGCCTCTCCTCGGGAAATCTACGATGGTCGGTCTCTGGGTGTATTCCACGGTGAATTCCTTTAATCCCAGAGAGAACTTTGCGTCTTCTGATACGACAAGCCTTTCACCCTCTCCAAAGCGCTTGTTCCACAGTGTGTCGGCCGAGACGGTGGCCACCTCCACGGGGGTACCGGGGAATATGGTCATCTCACTCTCAAAAGAGAAGAGGAAGGTGACGGTTGACCCTATAACGGCCAGAAGCACAGCCACATGAAAGGCCAGGGAGAGCCATAGATAGTGGATAAAGCCCTGCTCATAGACGCCGCCCTTGTGCACGTCTATGCGCGTGGTAGAAGGTTTTTGAAAGAAAAGCCTGTTGCGGAAGAACGTCTCCACCCTCTCCGCCGTCTCCTCGGGTGAGTATGGCAGTTCCAGGTCTATGGCGTCCTTGTGGGCGGCCAGCGTGGTTGGGGCAAGCACCGCCGGCCTCCGTATCCGGGTCATCCACTTTGCGCGCTTGTATGTGCAGAGCAATAGGTTGATGAGGAACAGTCCTGCAGTGGTCAGAAACCAGGGGCCCGAATACACGTTGAGCAAGTCAAAGGTCTCGATGACGGTACGCGCAAACCCGGTTACTTTTATCTGTTCGTAACTCCCACCGTACGGCAGCACGTTGCCAACCAGGAAGAATACCAGTATGAAACCGAACAGTACGATGGTGGTCTTGGTAGACGTTAATACGCCGTAGATATAGTCGAGTATGTCTGTGAGCATGGCGAATAGAATTCCTTCACATCTCTAAAAAGAGGGAATAATGGTCGGACGGGTACTCCCTAATAGGCATGCATGCTGTAAAGCCCGAACAGCCGGGTCAGGAAGCCTGAGCCCATGAAGGTAATAAGCATAGCCACAAATCCCATCAGGCAAAAGGTGGAGCCCCACACATTGCGCCATTTCGGTATAGACATTGAGTGCAGGTACATGCCAAAGGACGTCCAGGTAATCATCGACAGGATCTCGAACGGGTCCCAGGACCAGTACCTGCCCCAGGCCTGATCCGCCCAGGCCGCGCCCGATATTATGCCAAAGGTGAGGAGCGGGAAGCCCAGCAGTATCAGCTTATACGACAGCCCGTGAAATGTCTCCACGTCGGCCGACGGCAGGCCGAAATCCTCCCATGACCTCTTCGCCGAACCCAGCGCCTTAATTATCAGGTATGACAGCTCCACGGAGCAGCCGACCACAAAGACCGCGTAGGCGCCGAACGCAATCAGAACGTGCCAGAAATACCACGGGCTCTGGAGGGCGGGCGCTATGGGGGTGACTACGGGACTATATTTGTTCACGGCCAGGAACAGGGCGGCTATCGAGAGCATGGTCACAAATATGCCGGGCATCGAGAGGTCAGACCACCTACGTCTTATATATAGATAGGTAATGCAGTTACACCAGGCGAACCACGACAGGCATTCATACTTGCTCTGCACCGGCGGCTGGCCCTGTTCAACGCCCCGTATGAGTATCAGGATAGTGTGCCCGATGACGGCAAGAAGGAGGAGGTTTGTGGCTGCTCTGCCCACAAGGAAATTCCTGAAGAAGACGCTTATCCCGGCCTGCGAGATGTGAAGTACGCAGCTCAGGACGTAAAGCGCTATTACTGCGGAAAACACCCTCAGTTCAAGGGTCAACAAACTACCTTCAGTGGTAAAGACCTGTTCCATCTCTCTCGCTCCGTATCTGTATAGAAGCCTGTCTAAGCTTCCCGGCTATATTGTGCGTGGTATTTTCGCGTGGCCGGGAGGTTAGCTTAACAAGCCGTGATAGCACCGTTTACAGCCGTTTCCAGACAAAACCCTTCTTGCTTTCACACAAGAAGCACAATAAAGGAGTGTATCAACAAAGACCTGTGAATGCAACGGCAAATTGTTGGATGTATTGGTGTGGGTTCAAGCTGCACGGTGAGGCTATAAGGATGTCTTGTTTTTTTCGGTTTTTTGGTGCATGTGGTGTAAGACGGTTAAATCCAGCCATTTACGTCCTCAAGAAATATTGAGAGACCGGACAGGATGAAGGCGAAAATAGACGCGCTGGTGTGCCAGTTTAGGTTCGCGAAAATGGCTAGTGCCATCTTTCCCATCTGGGGGTGTGTTCAGCGCCTCACTGTCGTGGATGTTCTGCTCCCATTTTTTGATGTCATTGCGAGCCCGCCCCGGTGGGCGCGGCAATCTCTGAGATTGCTTCGTCGTTTCACTCCTCGCAATGACGGGTTGATTTCACTGCCGTTTATGGGCAGAGGATGTGTGCCGGGACGTTCGTATCCAGAACCAACGCCGAGGTGTCTCGTGGTTCTACGTTGGTATCGCTGGTGCCGGCACCAGTGTCCCTGACCGTGGCGGTGCCGTCCTTTACAGAGAGGTTTGTATCCGTTATCAGGTCGCAAGACGGGCCCAGAGAGCCGTCAGGCCTGAGCTTCAAGACCCAGAGTTGATAAACATTCTCGAATTCCGCAACATGATGTACTGTCCAACCGGCCACTACGTATCCCCCGTCGCTTGTCTGTTGGATGGAATCGCCCATAGCTGCGTAATCCTCCTTATATGCCTTCTGCCACTCTAGACTCCCATCGGGACCGAGCTTCAAGACAAAAAGGTCGGTGGTCGGGCCATCTTTAGTGCCGGGGGACACTATCCAACCGGTCGCTACGTACCCGCCGTCTACGGTTGGTTTGACGGAATAGGCCGAACTGTCATAATTTTCTACATGGACCTTCTCCCACTCGACGGCCCTGTCTGGGCCTAGCTTCAAGAGCCAGATGTTCACACCCACATTACCGGAGTAATGGGTACTTCCATCCGCTATGTATCCCCCGTCACTGGTCTGCCGTATGGAGTGGAAACGGTCGTCAAGGGTTCGCCCGTACGCCTTTTGCCATTCCACCGTCCCATCAAAAGCTTAAAGACCCAGCCGTCGGCATCCTCGGTATCGAAGGGTTCTGTGTCTCCAGCCATTATGTATCCGCCGTCACGAGTCTGCTGGATTGAATTAACAGTCCAATCGCGGCCACTTTCACCATAGGTCTTTTGCCACTCCACGTCCCCGTCCGGCCTGAGCTTCAAGAGCCAAAAATCCCCACCTATATCTTCTAAGGACTGCAGATGACCGGCAACTATATACCCCCCGTCAGTTGTCTGCTGTATGGAGGATGAAGAATCGAAATACATTTCCCAGTACGCCTTCCGCCACTCTATGGTTCCGTCGGGACCGAGCTTCATGACCCAGACGTCGGAGCTCCCTGCGCCAATGGCGTCTGTATTACTGGCCACTACATACCCTCCTTCAGCGGTCTGCTGGATACAGCAGCTCTTGTTCCAGTGATACCCTTGATAGGTGGCAGACCACGCGTCCGTGGAGGCAAGAGAGGGGGGAGTTATGGATAAGACCAGTGAAAAAGACATGATACAGCTTGTTACGGCTATTAATATTACATGGCACAACGCGGACGTTTGACTTCTTGTAATTAATTCTTTTAGAACACCAAACAGTCTTTTATTGTACATGTGTCTTGTTCCGTTATCGGTGTTTCCTAGCCCGTGCCCGGCTTCAAGCAAAATTGTGCCACATTACGGCCATTAAGGTATCAATTTATGGTAAAAGGTCAATGACTTTGAGGAAATTAACGGTTTTATCGGGTCGGCGTGGAGTGCAATAAGGGTTGTTAATTTTTTTCTTATTGCGTTAGTCTGTATGAAGGAAATGGGGACGTTGGCAATTTGGATTGACAAAGATTTACCAAGCTGATAACATCGCCTGTGAATAAATATTTGTGGGGGGAGTTGGCTGGAAGATGGTTGAAGTTATTAAGACAACAGGGGATATGAAGGCCAGGGCCGCCCTCTCAAGGGCCCGTGGAGACACCGTCGGGTTTGTGCCCACCATGGGTGCCCTTCATGAGGGGCATCTGAGCCTGATAAGAAGGGCCAGGGCGGAGAACGACGTTGTTATAATCAGCATATTCGTCAACCCTGTTCAGTTTGATAGAAATGACGACTACCGGGGGTATCCGAGGCCGCTGGAAAGGGATCTGGCAATGGCCTACGAAGAGGGTGTTGACGTCGCCTTTGTGCCGGATGTGGAGCAGGTTTACCCGGAGGGGTACAGTACATTTATTGAGGTTAGAGGTAGTTTGACCGACGTGTTGTGTGGCGCCTCGCGTCCCGGTCATTTCAGAGGCGTTACCACGGTGGTGACCAAGTTGTTTAATATAATTAGGCCGGACAGGGCCTATTTCGGCCAAAAAGACCTTCAGCAGGCGGCCATAATAAAGAGACTGGTAAGGGATTTGAACATGGGCGTTGAGGTGGTTACACTGCCCACGGTGCGCGAGGCGGACGGCCTGGCACTGAGCTCCCGCAACCGGCATCTCTCAGGCGAGCAGAGGCGGACAGCCGTTTCAATCCACCGGGCGCTCACAAGGGCGACCGAGCTGTTAATTTCAGGAGAAATGGACACCGCGGTTATTGTATGTGAAGTACGTGGCGTCTTGAACGAGGGCGGTATTGCCAGGATAGATTACGTCTCTGTCGTGGACCCCGAGACGCTTGAAGAGGTCAGTGAGGCCCGGCCGGGGGCGGTAGTGGCTGTTGCCGCATGGGTGGGCGATATCAGGTTGATAGACAACACGGCCCTGGGTGTGGGGCCTGAGTCACAGTTATTTATGCACCTCAATGTTGAGACGGTATAAGGAAGAAAATGATGTACCGAGAAATGTGTAAATCAAAAATCGTGCCTGCGACCGTAACGGACGCCAACCTCCACTATCAGGGGAGTATAACCATAGACGCTGCGCTGCTAGAGGCAAGCGACATTGTAGAGTATGAGAAGGTCCAGGTGTTGAACCTGAACAATGGAAAGAGGATAGAGACCTACGCCATAGAGGGTGAGAGGGATTCTGGCGTAATCTGTCTGAATGGGGCGGCCGCACGCTGGGCGCATCCCGGAGACAAAGTGATTATTATCTCTTACTGTCTCGTCGAGGACAACAAGACAAAGGGCTGGAAACCGAAAAAAATCCTGGTCGACGAGACTAACCGGCAGCTAAAGACTGTGTTCTCTAACTGAGACCGGTAAGAACTTGCGCACTATAGATTCTTCTTCGCCTTCCCTGTAAAACAACATGCGACGAACGCTTCTTGAGATACCCATACCTTTTTTTGACATCAGTGTCCCGATATATTCGTACGGGTTTATGATGATGGTCGGCTTCCTCTTCGCTGTCCTGGCGGTGCGAAGAAAGGCGGTGTACGAAGGTATAGATCCGTACTTGATGACCGACCTGGGTATATATACGCTTTTGGCGGGTATTCTGGGGGCGAGGGTGCTGTTTGTGATGCACCACTTTGACGAGTATGTGAAACACCCGTTAGAGATATTCATGATATTTAAGGGCGGCCTGTCCCTTTACGGTGGTGTTATAGGCGCCAGCTTGATGGCCGTGGTGTTTTGCAGGAGGCGCGGCTTGGCGCCCATGAAATGCCTGGATATGGCTTCCGTCGGTCTTGCGCTGGGGCTGGCGTTTGGAAGGATAGGGTGTTTCCCACCTTCGGCATTGTTCCAATGGGGTATCACCACAAGATTAAAACCA
>JAUVQR010000017.1 GCA_030598065.1 Planctomycetota bacterium
CCCCCTGAAGGCCGGGGATGTTAAGTCCGCTGGTTATCTTGGCCATCTCCTGCTCGTACATCTCCTTCGACTTCTTCGCCACCTGGTTAACCGCCGCAACCACCAGATCCTCGAGCATCTCTACGTCATCGGTGTCTACCACCTCAGGGTCGATCTTTATGGCCAGAAGCTCCTGCCGCCCGTTCATCGTGGCCGTAACCATGCCGCCGCCGGAACTGCCCTCAACCACACGCTCCTTGAGCTCGCGCTGCACCCCCTCCATCTGCGCCTGCATCTTTTGGGCCTGCTTCTGGGCCTCCTTCATTATGTTCCCGATATTTCCAAAACCCTTCATCTGACCCCCCTCCTCACTTAAGGACCTCTCCTTCAAAAAATGACACAAGTTTATTGACGTTCGATTCACATGGGGATTCATCATCAGACGTGTCCGGCGCCGCTCCGCTCTCGTGCGTCACCACCGGACCCTCAGAGAGAACCAGCTTCAGACGAAGTTTCTTGCCGGTTATGTCCCCCAGGCAATCTTCTATTAATCTAATCTCCTCGGCCTTCTTTCCCAAAGATTGCATAGAGAACTGCCGGGCCTTTGGAAACGTTATCACCGCCTCTTCGTCGCCAAGCCCGGTCAACATGCACCCTTTCAGGCTGGTCCACAGGTTATGCCTGGCGCCACGAACGTGGTTCAGAAGCTTTTTCCACACCTCCTTCACGTCTCCGACGTCTTGGGAACGGGCGGCCCTCGCCGCACCTTTCGCCACATCTGGACCGGCCACCGCCCGTTTCCCGTCACCGGATTTCACGTAAGACCCCTTGGCCTCAGCGACAGAGTGTCCGGTAGGGTCTCCCGTCTGGAATCTAGCAGACCGCCCGATACTTTCCGCGCTGGCCGCGCCGGCCGCACCGCGGCAGACCTCTTTCTCAAGCTCTTCAAGCCTGTGTAGGATATTCTCAAGGGGCTCAAGGTTCTCCATCCCGGCCAGCTTGACCACCGTCATCTCCAGAAAAATCCTCTCCTGAAGGTCATCCACCGCCTTTCTCTTCATATCGGTAAGGGCCTGAATCATATAAATGATAGTATCCCCGGTAAGCTCCTTTGCCTGGCGTTCCAACAACTCCCGCTCCCGCCAGGGGTTTTCCAGCAGCTCCACGTTGTAGCCGCAAGTAGAGACCACAAAGAGGTCCCTCAGGTACCACACCAGCTGGTCTACAAATACGTCAAGGTCCCTGCCCTCGTCCATTATCCCGTGCACCACCTTCAGCGCGGCAGGGGCGTCCTTGCCGATAAGGCTATTCACCAGCGCTTCTACCTCCTCTTCACCGACGGTGCCGAGTAACCCCTGGACGTCCGCAAGGGTAATCTTGCCCTCGGAGTACGACCCCATCTGGTCAAGCAACGACTGCGCGTCCCTCAAGCCGCCTTTGGAATATCTGGCAATGGCCTTGGCCGCCTCCTCCTCTATCTCCAAACCCTCCTTGCCGGCTATCTGCTTCAGGCGTTTTACGATGTCGGCGGTCAAGACGTTTTTCAGGTCGAAACGCTGACAACGTGACTGTACCGTCTCCGGCAGTTTGCTGGGGGCCGTCGTGGCAAAGAAGAATTTCACGTGAGAGGGGGGCTCCTCAAGTGTCTTCAGCAGGGCGTTAAACGCCTCGCGCGTCAGCATGTGTACCTCGTCGAGTATGTAAATCTTATATCTGGAACGGCTGGGCAGGTACTTGACGTTTCCGCGTATGGTCCGCACCTCGTCAATACCCCTGTTTGAGGCCCCGTCTATCTCCAGGACGTCCATGTCCCTGCCCTCCGAAATCGACTGGCATATGTCGCACTTGTTGCATGGCTTTTCCGTAGGCCCCTTCTGGCAGTTAAGGGCCTTGGCAAGTATCCTGGCAAGCGAGGTCTTGCCGACGCCCCTGGGCCCGGTAAAGAGATAGGCATGGGCCACACGGCCCTGCTTCAGGGCGTTCTTCAGCGTGGTGACTATCGCGTCCTGCCCCACCACCTCATCAAAGCCCTGCGGCCTGTACTTTCTTGCAAATACGGTGTACGTCATACACACCTCATCTTTAGAAAAGGCCGTGCACTTTTCCTCGATCCACTTTCCCTCGGCACACACCTGCAGCCAGCTCAGGTCAGGCAGCCTCACGGCACATAAGTACAGATGCTTATGGCTGCTGGCTTCCGCCCCTGACCAGGTTCACACTGCCTTATTGCATGAGACCCAACCTTCAACGCCGCTTACAGAAATGTAACCGTGGGTCAGTAAGACCTCAAAAAAGCGATTGACCCTGCATAAGCGGATTTCAGGTCACAAGGAACCGCTAACTCCCCGTCTAGCACGGCCAAATTTCTTACATCAGACTAGACATTCTTTCCACTCAAACTCCACATCCCATGGCGGAGAGGGAGGGATTCGAACCCTCGAGACGGTTACCCGCCTACACGCTTTCCAAGCGTGCTCCTTCGGCCTCTCGGACACCTCTCCAGCTGCTGCTGTCCCCTTTGCTGCCAAGCAATCCATTCGTCAAGACATCGGCCCGGTAAACCGGGCAACTACAAACAACGTCACGTTACCTGTTCAGTCTGTAGCGGCAGAGTTTACTCTGCTTTATGTAGGGACAGACCTTTAGGTCTGTCCACAAACGGACAGGTTTAAAAACCTGTCCCTACACTGTGTCGAGCAAGCTCGACCGCTACGAAAAAGACCTTCTTATCGTAGGGGCACGTTGCAACGTGCCCCTACATCTGCTTTATGTAGGGGCGACCCGGCGGGTCGCCCCTACGGCAAAAACTTCATCTCAAAGTAAAGGTCTTACCAGGTCACCGAATCTTTAAATGGCGGAGAGAGAGGGATTCGAACCCCCGGTCCGCTTACGCAGACAGCGGTTTTCGAGACCGCCCCGTTCGCCCGCTCCGGCATCTCTCCCGGAAAAATTCTCTTAACAGCCCGGCCGATTCCTCTGCCAGCACCCCGGCCACCACCTTGACCTGGTGGTTGAACCTCGGCTCTTCGACCAGGTTCACGACCGAGCCTGCCGCCCCGGCCTTCTCGTCGCTGGCGCCAAAGACAACCGTGTCCACGCGGGCCTGCACCATGGCCCCGGCACACATGATACAGGGTTCCTTGGTGACGTATAGCGTGGCCCCTTCAAGCCGCCAGTTCTCAAGGGCCTCGGCCGCCTGTGTGATGGCAATCATCTCGGCATGTGCCGTGGGGTCACGCAACAACTCGCGCTGGTTATGGGCCCTGGCTATTATCCGCCCCTGATGCACTATAACCGCCCCCACCGGGACCTCATCGGCCTCAAGGGCCTTTGCCGCCTGATTCAGGGCCTCACGCATGTAGTCCTGGTGAGTTTCCAGCAAATAACCGACCTCCCGGCCATACCGGTAATATGTGGGTAGCGGCGCATCATCCCGGGTGCCTGCCGCAACACCCGCTGCCTGGAAGACGTGGGGAAGGCTGCCCGGGCGACCGCTCCACTTAACCCGCAGGTCCGGCTGCTATTTGGCGTAAGCATTAACCATACCTGCAATTACACAAATTAGAATATGGCGCGCCCAGGAGGACTCGAACCTCCAACCTCCGGATTCGTAGTCCGTGACTCTATCCAATTGAGCTATGGGCGCAGTTCTAGTTCTGGATATATTTTATGGAGAATTAAACAAAGTCTATGATTTCCAGGGCCAAAAGTCAAGGAAAAACCCGGAATTGGCCCAGTATTTGCATTGCGGCATGTTATGAACTGGACTACATAAGCCCTTTGTCTTTAAGGCTTACGTATCCACCCGAGCCGATAATCAGGTGGTCAAGCACCTTGATGCCCACCACTTCAGACACCTCCTGAAGGCGGCGTGTGATATCCAGGTCCTCGGGGCTTGGCGTGGGGTCGCCGCTCGGGTGGTTATGGACAAATATGACCGACGACGCCGACTCCTTTATGGCGGGGGCAAAGACCTCTCTGGGGTGAACCACGCTTGACGACAGGCTGCCCATGGATATCTGTAAGTCCCTTATTATTTTATTCTTACTATCAAGGAGCACTATGAGAAATGTCTCCTGGCGCCTATCCCTCAGCCGCTCGTGGAAATGGTTGAAGACATCCTTGCTAGACCCCACCCGCTCTCCTGTGGCCAGGGGGGTGGCGGCATAGCGCCGGGCGATGGCCATCGCCGCCTTGACCTGAGCGGCCTTGGCCGGGCCAATCCCCTTTATCCTGGTCAGCTCGCCGGTGGTCCTGGTGGCTAAATTCCTAAAAGTACCGTATTGGGCCAGGATTTTCTGCGCTAAATCAACCGCGCTCGCCTCAGGCGTGCCGTCCCTTATGATTATCCCCAGCAGCTCGGCATCCGTCAAAGAGTCCTCCCCCGCCGCCACCAGCCGCTCCCTGGGTCTTTCCGCCTGGGGCAGTTCTTTTATTGAAGGCCGCCTGCGAAAGTACCTGCACAGTCCGGTAACCACGCACTCGCCGCAGAGCGGATCCGGACCACATACGGCCAGCGGCCCCTCGGCGTAGGAGGCAAAGACCGCCGCCACCCTGGCCTCGCGCTCACCTGCCGTTGTGGAGACGTCACGTATAAGCTTCTCTATATTCATGGCGGTGGCGCGCGAATCTCTGGAGGTCTTTACCAGGCCAATCCTGTGGAACATGCGTCTTGCCGCCTCACCCGCCACCGGCCCGGAAGATTCTGCGGACGTGGCGGCGGCGTCACCATTCTCGAAGACTGCCGTGGGTATTTTCCCTTCCGTCTGTGGTGAGATGCCGGAACGGTTTTCAGCTATCAGCCTGTAGACCTTGAAGGCATGACTGTCGGCCAAATTTGGTCGTGGGGGTGGTGGTGGCGGTGACGGTTTTTCATAACTGGTCATTCGGATGGCCTCAAGAGTTTCCTCAAGGACATATGCACACGCATTACTTCGAGTATCTAATCACCTTCACGTCCGACACGGTCACCGTCCCTTCTTCTATCATCTCGTCGAGACACGGAAGAAAGGCGTCTATCTTCTCCGGGCTGTCTACTATCTCTACCACCAGCGGCATGTCTTCCGAGAGTCTGAGTATCTTGCCGGTGTGTATCTCGTGATGGCTGCCGAAGCTCTCTACACCTTTAATCACGGTCGCGCCCGCGAGGCCCTGCTCCAGCGCCTTTTGGACAATGGCCTCAAAAAGCGGCTTGCCCTTATGGCGGTGGTTCTCACCCACAAAGATGCTCAAGCGCCTGCCGTCTTCCATTTTTTTCATGCAAAAGGCCTCACTGCAACTTCAACACGGTTATGTAACCAAGCCAGACGAACACGAGGCAAAAGACATAATGGCCCCCTATATACAGCGCCCCCATCAGAAAGCTCCTCTCCTTAAACAGCTCAAGCGCCTCGTAACTGAAGCTTGAGAATGTGGTAAAACCGCCGAGGATGCCGATAAACAGGAACTGCCTCAGGGAGGGATTGATGAAGACCCTTTCAGCCGCCATCGTCCCCAGTAGGCCTATCAGATAGCAACCCACCAGGTTGACAAGCAGCGTGCCGTAGGGAAACGTCACGCCCAGGGATTTTTGCATCCCATAGGTTATCCAGTAGCGCATCACGGTGCCCAGAAACCCGCCAAAGCCTACCCACATTGTGAGCGTGAAGCCCTTTAGCATCTTTTACCTCAGAACCTCAAACCTCAAAACCTCAGAATCTCAGAAGCTGAGAACAATTAGAAGCCGAAGAGGTGGAACCGCGAGATAAGTATGGCCCCCATAATACCCATCGCAATCACCATAAAGGCGATGTAACCCACAACAAACTTCCTGAAACCCTCCGGACCCATGTAACCTCCCTGACATGCTAGAAACCAAACAAATCAAACCTCGTAACAATAACTACCGCCAGCCTTGCTGCAAAAATGGCCGACAAGAACACCACGAATGCGATAATTAACCTGCGCCGGGTCATGGGGCTCACCATCACGCGTCTTTTTCTCTAAGAATAAACCAACGACCGTATCAAAGACTCGCTACGTGTTGGGCGAGAAGACCGTTGTCCGGCGCCGCATGATACTATTACGCCTTCTTCTTGAGCATCTCTACAAACGCCTCGATGCGCGTGCGCATCTGACCGTCAACACCGCCCGGACGGTCGCACTCCAGCGTCAGAACGGGCACGTCCAGTCCCTTCCTGAACACGGTGTCGAAAATATTCCTGAAACAGAAGCTCTGCACGTAGTGGATTACACCGTGTATGCCACGCCGCTCGACCTCACGGGCAATGTCCTCAAGTCTGCCGTGAGCATCATATGGATAAGTATAAAGCGCGTACTGCTCTACCAGATTATCCGTCGGGTACGGCATGCTGAACTGCCGCTGTATCTCGTTAAAGACGACGTGGACGTCAAGTCCCTCTATAAAGTCATATATGCCGCCGCATATCGGCGGGATGCCTATATAACCCAGCCTGACCGTGTGCGCAATGGGAGCCCTCTCACTCGCCTCTCTGATAAACGACTTTGCCTTCTCCTCAAAAAGGGCCACGTTGCCCATCATGTCGCTGGTGGAGACGGTCCATATGTGGTTCTCCTCGCCGGTGACCTTTGATTCCTCACAGGTAAGGCGGTCTATCTCGTGGACGCATGAGCGCACCCGGTCAAGCTCCCGCTTCACGGCCTCGGCCCTTTCTATATCCGTGCCCAGCACCTCTGCAAGCGATTGGAGCTGCGCGCGCAACAATGCCCTATCTCTTCCGTGCGGGTATTTGAAGGGGATTACCTCCACGCCCTCAGCCCCCAGCACTTCCATCAGAGCGTGCGTGTTGCTGCAATCACCCTCGATGACGCCTATCATCCTTTTTATGTTGAGCTTCTTTACGGCCGAGTAGAGTCCCTTTATCCAGGCGCAGTTGTTGCGCGGGAGCCCGGCGCCTTCGGCCTTCTCCACCAGCCACGAAGGGTCGTCATCGGTTATAAATATATTGTTAAGGTCCACCGGCACACGCCCCGACGCGAAGATTATCTCTAAGGGTACGGTGGTGGTGATACCTACCGAGTTCTCGGGAGAAGGCTCTTTGGGAACCAGCAAGGCCGGGTATGTCGCCGTATCAGGAAAGGCAAATTCCACGTAACTAACCCCTCAGAGAACGAGAATCCAAAAGACCCCTGTTTCAGACATACGAACGTGTCATTGCGAGCAAAGCGAAGCAATCCCGTTTTTTCTCGTGAGGAACCACTTATGAGATTGCTTCGTCGCTTTCGCTCCTCGCAATGACGGCTTCCTCTTGCATGCCTCAGATATCGTCCAACAAAAACAAATTATATCATAATTACAACAGCGCGAAAGAGATAAGTCAAGGACATACTGCAAGTGTCCACCGGACATCATCTGTTTGACACCGGCAAGGCCTGGGGCTAGAATGCCTTCGTCCAGGGACTATAACCATGACCATGAAAAAAGAGATACTCAAGAACAACAAGACGCAGCCGAACCTGAAGGACTATGCCGTGGCCTGTAAAGAATTCCGCTGGGAAGACGCCGAAAACGAGCTCGGCCTAAGCACGAAAGACGGCATCAACATCGCCACAAGCGCAATAGACACCCACGCGGCGTCCTGGCGTAAAAACAAAGTAGCGCTCTACTGGGAGGGCGCGGACGGAGGATGTAAGGAATACTCCTTTGGTGATTTGCAGCGCGAATCAAACCGGGTCGGTAACATGCTGAGGTCGCTGGGGGTCAGGAAAGGCGACCGCGTATTCGTATTCCTGCCCCGCATACCGGAACTCTTCATAAGCATAATCGGCATTGCGAAGATTGGCGCCGTGGCAGGGCCCATGTTCAGCGCATTCGGGCCCGAGGCCATCCGCGACCGCTTGAAAGACAGCGGGGCCAAGGTGCTTATTACCGACTCCTCCCTGAGAGAGCGGGTCCACCAGGTCTGGGACGAGCTGCCCGACCTGAAGACGGTGGTGGTAACTCGCACGGTGGAAGGAGGAGGAGGCGGGGAGAAACTCTGGAAGCGCGAGGTGCGCTATGAAGAGGAGATAGAAAAGGAATCTCACCACATGACCGTGGAGCCGATGTCGCTGGATGACCCTTTTTATATGCTCTACACGTCGGGCACAACGGGCAAGCCCAAGGGGGTGGTGCACGTCCATCACGACATGATTTCTCACTACATCACCACCAAATGGGTGCTTGACCTGCAGGAAGAGGACGTGTACTGGTGCTCGGCAGACCCCGGATGGGTAACCGGCACGGTGTACGGGCTGTGGGGGCCCTGGCTGAACGGCATCTCACAGGTGGTCTTTGAGGGCAGGTATGACGCCGAACGCTGGTACGCCGTCATGGAGCGCCACGGGGTGACCGTATGGTACACGGCCCCGACGGCCCTCCGGATGCTGATGAGGGCGGGGGACGGGCCGGTCAAGAAATGCGACATCAGCGCCCTCAGATACATCTGCAGCGTGGGCGAGCCGCTCAACCCGGAGGTGATACGCTGGGGGATGGACGTCTATGGGTTATGCATACACGACACATGGTGGCAGACGGAGACGGGCGCAATCATGATAACCAACTACCCCTCGATGCCGGTGCGCCCCGGCTCTATGGGACGGCCGTTCCCGGGGGTGAAGGCGGCCATTATAGACGCGCAGGGCAGGGAACTGCCCCCCGGCAGTTCAGGCATACTCGCCCTCAAGCCGGGCTGGCCATCAATAATGCGCTCTATATGGAAGGATAAAGAACGATATGACGAGTACTTCAAGATCCCCGGCTGGTACACGACGGGCGACACGGCCCATATGGACACAGACGGCTACTTCTGGTTTATAGGGAGGGCGGACGACGTTATAATGACGGCGGGCCACCGCGTCGGCCCGTTTGAGGTGGAGAGCGCGCTGGTCGAGCACAGGGCCGTCGTTGAGGCGGGTGTGATAGGAAAACCCGACCCGGACAGGGGTCAGATAATAAAGGCCTTTCTTGTGCTGCGCGAGGGATTCAACCCGTCCGACGAGCTAAAAGAAGACATAAAAGAATTTATCAAGCACCGGCTCTCAGGCCACGCCTACCCCAAGGAGATAGACTTCTGCGAGAGCGTGCCCAAGACACGTAGCGGGAAGATAATGCGCCGCCTCCTGAAGGCGCGCGAACTGGGCCTGCCGGAGGGTGACCTCTCGACATTGGAGGACTAGAAAGAACAAGCGGTGCGTCGAGTCTTAAGACCCGCCTCAGGCGGGATACACTATACAATCTCATTCCCCTCCCTTGAGGGGAGGTCTTCTGCTTCACCCCCTCCCTTGAGGGGAGGGGCTAGGGGAGGGTGAAGATAAATTTGCTCAGCACATCTATTCACCCCCACCCTTCCCTCCCCCCCTCGAGGGGGAGGGAAGATGCAGACGTGGCGGTGCATCGAGATGCACCCTACAAACTTTCGTATTTGGAATAATAAAGCAAGTTTTTGCAAAGGTGGTAAAAATGAATTCACGACTCTCACTAATTATCGTCTTAATAGTTCTTTCCACAGTAATAAACCCCGGCCAACTGCAGGCCTCGCCGGAGGCGGTGGTTGAAAGATACCTGGCGGCCGTGCGGGTGGGTGATTATGAGACGGCCTACACGTATATCTCAAGTAATGACAACGACATAATCGAATGGCTGGAACTAATCAGATACATCAGGCGTGAGGGCCCTGAGCCTGTGGTGTCGCTGATTGACCTGGCCCATTCCATCTCCAGACAGCGGATAACAAAGACCACGATTGACGGTAACAAGGCCACGGTAGAGGTGGATTCGATAGTGCCGGACATGGCAAAAGCCCTTGACGTTGTCAACAGTGGAGGGGCGGCAAAGGCGCTTTTCGAATACGGCGTACCGCCGATGAAAGAAAGACACGGCATTTGTGAGCTGGCTGTGGAGGACGGTGAGTGGAAGATAACCTGCGTCAGGGGCGTCTCCGCCGGGCAGGCGGCCAAACTCGCCACCGAGCTGGCCGAAAAGATACTGACCAAGGAGGATGCAGCCAGACTTGCGCGGCAGATAGAGGATTTTCAAAAGAATCGGAAGGAGAAAACCTGAGTAATCAAGTGCAAGCCTTACCGCTACAAAAAAATCATTAAATGAACCGCCCATAAGCCCTTTGTATACGGGGTATACCGGTGTCGCCGTCTGCCGGTTATCTACCGGTAAAATACGGTTAGCCCGGTCTCAAGACCCGCCTACTAACTATGGGACGCACCCTGCAAGGCTTAAACTTATTTGCTTGCCCAATCCCCTCGCCGCATGATATCATTTTGGTAATAATCGATATGTATTATGTACCATATGGCAAAGTATCTATGTTTCTAAAGAAGGGGGAAAAATAACATGGGAAGGGCAGCGAAACATTTTGGGCATGACCCAAAAGAAGCAGGTAAGAAGGCGGCAAAGGACATCTCTGAGGGGAAAATATCAAAAGAAGAGCTTAAGGAAAAATACAAAGACGCAAAATTCATCGGTCATGGCGATGATTTTAAGAAGGGCTATGCAGAAGGCGCCGATGAAGTGTTTGACGGATAAGGAGTGCCTTAACTGCCTGCCCTAACATCCTTCTCGAAGTAGGGGCACGGCATGCCGTGCCCCTACAAGAACTATAATTCATCACTCCGTCACGGCCGGCCTTCTGCTCAGGGCCTTTTCCCTGTTTGCCTCCTCGTATCTGCCGAGCTGTTTATATACCTGTGAGAAGTGGTAGTGCACCAGCGGGTCATCCGGGTCCAGTTCCACGGCCTTCTTGTAGGCGTCTACCGCTCTCTCGTACTCCTTCTTTTCGAAGTAAACCCTGCCGATAAGCATCTGGGCCTCGGCCATCTTGGGCTCTATCTCCAGGGCACGGGCATACTCCTTCTCGGCCTCGTCGTATCTGCCTCCGGTGAAATACGTGCTGCCGAGAAGCGCATGCCAGCCCGCATTGGCCGCGTCTATCTCCAATGCCTTTTTCATCTCCTCCTCGGCATCATCAAACTCCCTCAGGGCAAAATACGCCTGGCCAAGTGACATGTAGGCGCTCGCCATACCCTCGTCGTACTTTATCGCCTTCTTGAACGGCTTAATGGAGTCCTTGTATTCGCCGATATTAAAATACGCCTGGCCCAGAGCGTGCTGGAACTCGGCCCTCTTCTTGTCATACTTTACCGCCTTTTCATACGCCTCTATCTCCTCCCGGTGCTGGCCCATAGCGGCCTGTATACGGCCCAGCATTAGATAAAGCTCACCGTTCTTGGGCTCAAGGTCCAAGGCCTTTTCTACCTCGGAAAGGGCGTCAGCCAACCGGCCTTCCTGAAGGTGCTGCTGTCCCAGGCGGTAATATGCCCTTGCCTCATGGGTCTGATAGTCCTCGCTGTCCTCTACCGCCCGGACTGACTGGGCCGTAAAGAGAGAGGCCAGAATAACAACATACAGTAACAATGTTTTCATCATATTCCTGCCGCTCATCATGCCGTTTTCTTTATTGCGGTTGCGGTTGATTCAAATCGCTCACTCTATTGCAGCGTTCACGTCCTTGACTTCCACCGCCCCATCTTTCGTTTCATAGCCTTGGTCACCCTTTCTCTTGCAATCTCCATGGCAACAGCCCTGGGAGTCAGCCCCTTCTTTCTGGACGCCTCAAGCACCAGCCTGGTGTTCCTCCTGAGCTTCGTCTCAACCGTCTTAAACATCTGCTTCGGGTTATACCCCCTGTACTCTGCGTAGGAGGAAATAACCCCACCGGCATTCGCCACAAAATCAGGGACGACCAGTACGCCTCTATTGAACAGCGCCTCCTCCATCTCAGGACTCATCGGCAGGTTAGACGCCTCAACCACCACCTTCGCCCGGACCTTGTCCACGTTGGATGCGGTAATGACGTCAGAGAGGGCCGCCGGGACCAGGATGTCTACCTTCAGCTCAAAGAGGTTCTTCGCGTCAAGTATCCCCCCCGGTTTGTAATTGACAACACTGCCGGTAGATTTTTTTACCTTGAGAAGTTCTTTCGGGTCCAGGCCGTCTTTGTTGTATATAGCGCCCTTTCTATCGCTAACGGCCACCACCCTGACGCCAAGCGCGCACAGGTGCTCGATTACGAATGTGCCCACATTACCATAGCCCTCGACGGCTGCCGTGGCGCCCTTTATGTCCATGCCTATGTGCTCCGCGGCCTCGACCGCAACCTGCGCGACGCCGAAACCGGTGGAGCCGTATTCGTGGGGTATGCCGCACTTCTCCCCCAGCTTCACGCACATGGTAGCCGGCTTGCCGGTGCAGGAGGAAAGATACCCGTTGGTGTCCGCATACCAGCGCATCTCCTTCATGCCTGTGCCCACGTCCGGCCCGGCAATGTATTGCCTGGGAGAAAGCGGCTTAAGCGCCCTTGCAAACGCCTCAATAATCGCCTTCTTTTTGTCCTCGGCCATGCCCCTGGATTCCGCCACGATACCCGATTTGGCCCCGCCGAACGGTATCTCTGAAAGGGCGCACTTCCATGTCATAGTCCTGGCAAGCCTGAATACCTCCTCGGCGTCCACCGTAGAGGTCATACGAATACCGCCCTTCCCGGGGCCCAGTGCGGTATTGTCTATGACCAGGAATCCGCGCAACCCGGTTCCCGGCTCGTAGACCTCCAGGACCTTCTCAGGCCCAAACCCGTCAAACCTTATCATCAGTCGGACTCCACCCTCTTCCGGTCTCAGCCTACCACCCTGCCGTCTTGAAACTCTACATTACGTGACATAGTTCGCCGTTCGCCGCGTTAACCGCGAACCTTTTTTATTTGACTGTAATTCTCGCCACCAGTATACTTTACTGGCAATTGGAGTTCAAGGCCGCGACAGACGGCCTTGTCTTGTTTTTAGAGGAGGAAGGGAGAAATGAGTTCGCACGACCATAGCAACAAAAGTGATTCTGCACCGTCTTCTCACGGGGACAGTTGCCCCGCAGGCGGCATGATGTCAACCCGCTTTCTGCTCATATTAGTGACGATCTTGAGTCTAGCCTTCGGCGTTACCATGATGCGGAAGTACCAGGCGGTTGAGGCGAAGTTAACGTCAATGGGACTTGAGGTAGGCCAGGGAGGTACCGTCCAGGCGGCGCAACATGGCGACTTGAAGGCTGAGGAACGCGCCAAGGCACTGGAAGAAATCGCCCATAAGCTGGGAGCTCTCAAGCTCAACGCCGGCGAGATTGAGCATCTGCTAAAAGGTGTAGGTATAGAAGTAAAAGGCGGGAAGACCGCAGGATCGCACGGGGCACACTAAGCCTACCGCGGGAGGTCTTCTTGGTCGTTGCTTGAGATCACGGGTGTCGCCTGTGTTTTCGCAGGCAACGACCGTGTGTTCATGTCTCCATACTCACCGTCGACTGTTATTCCATTAAACCCTTGCTTGTCACGAAGGAATTAAAAAAGTTCATATAGCTTTGAAGTCGCGGGTCGTTGGTCTTGTCCGCGACTACCATGGTTTCCTCCAGGAGTTCCAGCGCTTTCTTAACATCATCCGCTGCCGCGTACGCCAGGGCCGATAAGAAGTAGGTCCTGGTGTATAAAGTCGGGAAAAACGTCTCACTAAATACGTTTCGAGCGTCCGAGAGCGACAGAAGGCCCTTCTCCATCATCAATCTGTCTCCGCTGGCTCCAAACGAGTCCAGGTACACTTTGCCCAGACCCAGCTGGGCCTTGCCGTACTGTACCTTAAACTTCTGAGGACTTGTTGCCGAGA
>JAUVQR010000041.1 GCA_030598065.1 Planctomycetota bacterium
GACGTGACGGGGGTATGCGGCGGCGAACCCCTCCAGCATCTCCGGAGCCACGTTATTAGGGTCGTTTATCAGTTTCTTCATGTCGAGTAATTATAATGCCTTAGCGGTTGATCTGACGGACAATATATTATGTGAATTCCGGCCGATGTAAAGAATAAATAGGGCACACAGGTGAAGTCCAGTAACCTGAAGGCATTTTCGGGAGACTTGCAGGAAAGGCTTGGAACTGTGGGGCTAAAAGGGTATAATCTCTAGCTCGACATTTTGAGGCCGTATTTTGTACATAAGAGGCTGAATGCCTGATGGAGGCTTGAGAGATGGCTTTTAAGTTGATAAACCCTGAGAAGGTGGTGAGTTGTTGTCCGGTGGGTATACGGAAATCCAAGTGCCCCAGTATCGGGGTGACCAGGATGCTCCGCAGAGAACTCTTCAGGCTGGGGATAATGCCGGATACGCCCCCGGAGAGGCTTGAGACACTCAGGAAAAAACTTCGTGATAAAAAGAAGGCCGGTATAACAGCGGACTGCCCTACGTGCCGTTACAACACGGGGCAGGCCCCGCGCGCGGTAGAGCCGGAGGTAAGGCCGGAAGTAAAGACAAAACCTAAGGCGAAACCAAAAGCAGAGGCTAAACCAAAGGCCAAGGCAGAGGCAAAGCCTAAGACGGAAGCAAGGCCTAAGGCAGAGGCAAAGCCTGAGGCGGAAGAAAAGTCAAAGGTAGAAGTAAAACCCAAGGCAGAGACGAAGCCTAAGACAGAAGCGAGGCCTAAGGCAGAGGCAAAGCCTGAGGCGGAAGCAGAGACAGGGACAAAAACAGAAGAGAAAGCGCCGCCTGCGGGCTAGACTGAGGATGGATCCTGGGTAAGCTCTAGCAGTGTGCTCTGTCCGGTCAGGGACGGGTCAAAGAGCTTCAGGACCTCGTCGTTCAGTCTTGTCACCTCTTCTTCGTCCATCTTGGGATTGTATATCTTGAAGAGTTTGTCCTCCTCGTTGCTGTATAGCTCCATAAAATCCCCGACGTCGTCCTTACCCTGATTCCGGGGCTTTAGCAGCTTTTTCCGCATCAGGAAGAGGGCCAGCACGTACCGCATGTTTTTTGCCCACGACTCGTTCTGGTACCTCTCGTTTTCTCCCAGCCTGAGGAAGAGGTTCATTATGGCCGCGTTGTCTATTACCTTACGCTTTTGCTCGCCCTTCGGCACATGCGTCTTCCAGAATGAGAAGTACCGGGATTCGGACTCATTGCCCCAGCAGTTATCGCAAAAGTCCAGTCTCTGGAAGGCGTTGTCGTTGAGGGACAGGCAGGAAAAGATTGTTTCCTCTTCCTGGATGGGTTTTTCGCACTTGCCGCACGTCCCGGAGTTTTTGATGATATTCCAGTCCAAAGGTTCACACCGTCCTTATTTGGTGAATGCGGCCTCTACCTTGCCCATTATCTCGTTGAAGAGGGCGTCTGCCCTGTCGACCGACTGGCCCAATTCGGCGCGCGTAGTGTTGTTAAGCCCCTCGTCCTTGATATAAAGCAGGTTGGCCAGCACGTTTATCTTTCCGCCTCTCAAAGCGGCCTGCGAGAGGACGGTGGCCACGGCTATGTCGCCGATAAGGTTGGGGTTTACCTTGTCCACTATCTTGGCCAGGTCTTCGAGCATTGCAAGCGACCTCCTCAGGAGCCGCAGCGGTACGTCCATCGCCCCTTTCATGGCTACCTGAAGGGCGTCGGCGCGCTTCTTTTTTTCTTCATCGTTGGATTTTGGCAGTTTATAAGAGTCCATCACAGCCTGATACGCCTCCATGTCCTTGTGCACCAGTTCAAGGAGTTCGGTCCGGGCCTGTTCGAATTGTTTGCCTTTAATCTGGAGCAGGTCCTCCACTTCCTTGAACTTTTCCCTGCCTACCGTCATGTTTATAGACATGTTGGCCATGGTCGAACCCAGCGCGCCGGCCAGCGCGGAGACGCTGCCGCCGCCGGGTGTGGGGTTGCCTGAGGCCGCATCGTTCAGGTATTTCTCCAGCGGTTCCTTGCAGTACATTGCGTGCATACCTCTTGTGCTCGTGGTCAGAGATCCAGAGACGTTTTGTTAAATCTTAGTTCTTGATGGTCACCTTCGTGTTGGCGGTCACGAAGTTGTAGAGTTCCTCGACGTCTTCGTTCCTCATCCTTATACAGCCGTTGGAGGCCTCGGTTCCGAGTGTCTCGGGCTTTGTCGTTCCGTGTATGCCGTAACCTACAATGCCCGGCTCGTTCTGGAACCCCAGCCAGCGTGTACCAAGGATGTTCTTCGGGTGCCCGTAGGCGTAGACTCCTTCGGGTGAATACCAGACTGGATTTTTTAGCCTTGTTCCAACGACAAAGGCGCCTTCCGGGGTGCTGTTATTCTTACCCGTCCCGATATGGTACTGTTTTATGTAGTGACCGTCAAGGAACAGTACCAGGCTGAACTCGCTCTTGTCCACCACTATGCTGGGCTGGCCGGTTATTATCTTCAGGGGCTCGTCGACACGAATCAGGGTGTCCTTCTTCCTGTTGGTCTTCATGATGAGTCCCGGAGTGGTGTGGAACTTCTTTGATATCTTCGTGAGGTTGTCTCCGGGTTTAACTTTGTAGACGACGGAGCCTGGTCCGGGCATGGGTGAGAAGACCAGCTCCTTGTTCAGCGCGTCGAGGTGTTTCCTCAGTATGTTGCGCCTTTCCCTGGAGGTCTCCAGGAACAGGGCCGTTGAATAGTACTTGCGCGCATCGTACTTCTTGCCTCTTAAGAGACTTTCGTATGCGTTGTCGATGGCCTCCTGCAGGGATTCCTTTATGGCCGCACGGTTCACGGGACGGGGGCCGTTGGTCTGCCCTGATCCTGATATGGAGGCGTGGGCAAGGGCCGTTCCTCCGGGCATCTCATGGCCGGGCCTTGAGACGACGGTTCCGGTCTGGACGGGGCGTGCTCCGCGCGGAGTAATCCTCTCTCGTCTGGAATCCGGTAATGCGGGGGCTTGAGGCCGTATTCGTCTTGCCTTTGGGTTTCTGGCCTTGAAGATTATGTCGTCACGGCTGATTTCTTCCGTTTGATTGCTGGCCGCAGACTTGTTTCTGACACTGCCGTTAGATTCGGCGTAGAGCGGATTACTGCTGGTTTGAACGGCTTGAATAAGGAATAAGACTATACAGATGAAGGCCCATGACGGGCGGTTGAAGATTCTTTGTATTTTCATGTGCGAGTTTTATCCTTAAAACTCGCCACCCCAGTTCCGCAAAAGTTAACATATTATTGAGATTATGTCAAGAGGGAAGGTTGGAAACAGGTCCAGAATGCGTCTGGAATGCTTCATCACCTGTACTTGCAAGACGTTACGACCGCCTTATATAAATGTCCCTGGCGGTATCGGCGTCGAGGGCGAGCTGTGTTTCTCCCATAAATATTACCAGGGTGGGCTGTTTCTGGTGGATCCTGACGCTGGTTCCGGGCAGGAGGCCGAGCGAAGAGAGCCTGTCGAGCCTTCCGTGAGATTTTGTCGTAATATAAGCGACATGCCCTTCTTCTCCGGGCGCAAATTCGGTGAGGGGCTGGACTACGGGGCGGAGTTCCTTCTTGGCCCGCTGGCAGCATTCGCCGGGAGGTATCATCTTTCCGTGAGGGCACCTGACCGGATGGCCGAGCAGGGTGCATATGCTGGTGGTTACCTCTTCCGAGAGAAAATGCTCAAACTGGCAGGCCGTAGAGTCCATCGCCTCGTGACCCACGTCAAGGACGTCTTTCAACAGTCTCTCGGCCAGGCGGTGGCGCCTCATAATCGTCTCGGCGGCCTTCCTGCCGGTGGCGCTTAGCACGATCAAGGAGTCGTACATGCGCACCAGGCCGTTTCTCTCCATCTCCGCAAGCACCATGTCTACCGACCCGGGGTCTATCCACTGTCCCACGGCAGCCCTGTCGACGCGGTCCTGAAAGTCCTCTTCGTGCACCCAGATATGTTCAAGTACCTCGTCTATTTTCTCTTGGTTCATTGTGTCCATATTCTTTGTCATGTTGTGAGTGCCAGTTTTAAATGGCGCGCATTATCAGGTTCAGTACGCCGCCGACCAGAAATGCGTAGGGTATTATAAATAAAAGTATCAGTATCGAACGGACTATGCCCCGCTCCTTAATCATAACAAAAAAGGTGGCGATGCAGGGAACAAAAAGCGTAATGACCACAAGGGCCACAAGGAGCTGGACGGGGTCTACGCCTGCGGCGCCTTTGTTCGCCTCCAGCGCCTTGAATATGCTGATTGCGCCAAAATCTCTCCTGAGGAAGCCCAGGAGAAAGCCTTCGGAGGTCTCCTTGGGAAGGTCCAGGAGGCCTACGACGTGTCCACCGGCGTTGATTATGTATTTCAGTGCGCCGACCTCACTCAGAACAAACAACGCCATCGTGCCGATAATAAAGAGGGGTACTGCCTCTTTCAGGAACCACTTTACGCGGTACAGCGTCTTGATGATTATGTTCAGTATCTTCGGGAAACGGAAGGGGGGTATCTCGATGATAAAGTCTGAGCGCCCGCCGGGAAGGACCTTTGAGGCGACGAAGCCGACCAGGAGAAGTTGCGATACGATGACAAAGACGTAGATTGCAAAGTACAGGCCTGAGATGCTTCCCAGGATGAAGGCGATTACGCCAAGCTGCGCCGAGCATGGTATCGCCAGCGCGAGAAGCAGCGTAATTATCAACCGTTCCTTCTTCGTGTCCAGTATCCTTGTAGTCAACGTCGCCATAGTTACGCAGCCGAGCCCGAGGACCATGGGCAGTATGGCCTTACCCGTCAGGCCTATCTTCTTGAACATCCTGTCAACCATCACCGCCATGCGTGGCAGGTATCCGCTGTCTTCCATCAGGCCGAAGGCCAGGAAAAAGAAGGTGACTATCGGGAGCACTATAGCGATGGAATAAGTAACCGCCACCTGTATGACACCCGCCTGGCTGCCGAGGAAGAACCTGTAGACGATGTTTTCCGGGTTCATTACCAGTCGTGCCGTGGCGCCCAGATAGTAATTTATGCCCTGGAACGGGACATGGGTTATGGTGTAGCTTATACCGCTGAAGGGGACGCCTACCCAGAGGTCAAACCCACCTGAGGGTTCTCCCGCCTGGCCGAATATCTTGTTCTCGATGAAATCTACGCTGGTCCCCGCGCCGAATTCCCCGACCAGTTTGTAGACCAGCCACAGGAGAATGAGGATTATCGGGTACGCGAACACCGGGTGCATGGTCACGTTGCCCAGCACCTCGGATATGGTTCTTTTTGTCCTGAGTTCATTGGTGTAGAGGTGCATGCACATAAGCACGGTTAGTGCCGTGCCTCCGGCAAGGTTGAGTCCGAGGTCTAGGATTGGAGGCGGAGTCAACTGCCTGGAAAAGAGAAACAGTACCAGGTCCATTGTCTTGTAGCCGATAGCGAAGGACAATACGGGCATGATTAAGAAGAAAAACAATACCCGCAAGAAGGGGTTTGACTGCGCTCTCTTTGTTGGCGCTTTTACGACTTCCCTTACAATCCTGTCAACAAAGGCCCCCCGCTTCTTAGTTATTACGTAACTCAACGGGTCGGCGAATTTGCCCTGTAGGGTCTCCTTTATCCCTTTTATGTCTGCTACGGCCTCCTTGCCCAGTTGTTTGTTGAATCTCTTCTCAAGGCTGGTGTCACCGGAGAGCAGCATCAGGGAGATTGCCCTCTTGGGAAGTCCTTCGGGCAGGATGGCCCCTACCTTGTCGACGGCGGCCTCTATATCCTGGCCGTAGTTAATCTTCAGGTCGAGCTTCTTCGCCTTGGGCGCGGAGTTTAGCAGCTCCCCTATCCCGCGTTTCTCAGTGGCCACTGTCTTGACCAGTCGCACGCCAAGTATGTCCTGCAGCCTTTCGGTATTGATATCAATACCGCGCTCCAGGCACTCGTCCCACATGTTCAGGTCCAATACGACGGGCAGCTCCATCTCAGCAAGCTGGGTGGTTATTAAGAGGCCCCTGCGGAGGTTCTTTGAGTCCAGTACCTGTATGACCTTCCTCTCACCCTCGAGGAGTATGTCGCGGGCCACCCTCTCGTCTTCAGATTGAGGGATGAGGCTGTTGATGCCGGGTGTGTCGATAATCTCCACCCCGTTACCAATGCGCTTGCACCTGCCTCTGGATACGGTTACCGTGGTACCCGGGTAGTTGGAGACTATGACGTATTTCCCGGTCAGGAGGCCGAAGATGACGCTCTTGCCCACGTTAGGGTTGCCCACAAGGGCCAATGCAGGAGAGACCGGCTTGGGCTTATCCCTTCTTAAACTATCGGTTTTCTTCTTTTTCTTTAGCTTGAACATTACAAAGAGGAGTTCTTGATAATGAGTCTCAACGTCAAAGTATAGTTGTTTCTTAATGGCGTGTCAAATCATTTGCCTCATTACAAGACAAGTGTCGTCAATTGGGCCGGGCATTTTCGCTTTCGCTTCGAGACCCGCTTCAGACCCGCCGGTTCTCTTCTGCGTCGAGTGTCTAGTGGTAGTAATTGTAGCCATTATGGATGTATACGGGGCACGGGTTGCGTCCTATATCCGTTATGGCTGAAACGCTGTCTGTATCGCCGTCCAATACATTTTATAAAAATTTGTACGGATTGCGGTTATGTGTTTGTGGGTTGTTATAGAGAGGTTTCTTGTGGAGTCCTATGAAACTGGGCAGGTCAAGGGCTGCTTGCCCGTCTGGCGGGACTGTCGGGCAACCCATTATGATAAGGCGTGCGGTACAGGCTACCACTCCCAGGAGACAGGCGGTCATAGGACGCAAGGTAGGAGAGAGATGGGGAGAGGGGGAGTTACCTAACGTTATATCCGTGCAAAGTAAGTACACGCGGTAACTGCTTTGGTCCACAATTTTTTATACTTTAGGGGTTTATTCCCCCTGGTGCGGCGTCATTGCCGCCTCAGTCTTCCTCATGCGCTCTGGCGGCGACAAGGGCGCCCTTTGCCACGGCCTGCAGCGGCTCTTTGGCCAGCCTTACGCTACTTACGGCAAACGGAAGTTTTATCTCATTCATCAACCTTGTAAACCTGGTCTCAAAGCCCCTGGGCTTGGCCGTGCCGCCCGCCAGGATTATAGGTATGGGATTATTTATATTTGGCCTATCGGGCGCGCTTTCAAACGCCTCTTTTATGTTCTCCAGTACGTATTCAATGAGGTAATTGTAATAGATTGAAAGGGCGTCCTCGATGCCGCTTTTGGCGGTGTCCACGCTGAGGTCCAGCGACTTCTCTTTCACGGCGCAGATCTGGCTTGTGGTCTCATTTGTAGCCATGGCCACCTGCTGGTCTATCCAATCGCCCGCCTTTGTTACGCTGAAAGAAAAAGTTGGAACGGACATGTAGCTGAGGCAGGCGTTCACCATGCCGCCGCCAAAGGAAATGCCCAGGCCGGAAAAACCTTCTTCATGCAACTCACTCAACACGACCGCCTGTCCCTCGTTTATGGGGTGGGCGGTATAGCCAAGTTTTGTGAGGAAGTTCTGCAGTACCTTCTCGTGGTAAATGGTGCTAAAATCGGCGTCGGTTGGCTCCCCCGGCATGGAATAGTAGGCGACCTCTCCGGATGCCCTGGGTTCGCCAACGATTCCGGAAAGCAGGATTTCGATCATGGGAAGCGATTCTTTTTCTCCAGGATTTATTATCCCCCGGCTCAGGGGGCGCCTGGTTTCCTTATGGAACAGGTTTGCGAATTCAAGGGCGGAATCGCCTACCACATATAGCTTCTTACCCTTCTTGATATACCTTACCCCCGCCTTGTTGAGCATATTCTTCGTGAAACTGCTGTATTCTATCTCGAAAAAAGCGTCTCTTTCATTTCTAAACATTACCTTGTCATCTACCTGTTCAGCGCAGGAGATAAACGCCGTCCCTATGTCTATGCCCTTGCCGAATGAGTTTCCTTTTTCTTCCGTTCTTTTGCTTGTCATTCTAAAAACCTCACTAAAGACTGTTTTGTAAAGATCCAGCCAACCCCTATGTTTTGATGATTACCGTTTAACTATCGGCTTCTCTTCTTTCACTGAGTTTCCTTAGCGCTTTCAGGCTGTCTTCAACGCTGCTGCTATCCTCTTCTTTGGCCTTTATGCCGTCCAGGTTGGCTTGGATGTCCTCGCCGTTCCCCTTAGGCGCAGGCAGGTTAGGCACGTAGTCTGTTCTTATTTTTATGGTATTCTTGTTCTGTTTGGCGGTGGGTTGTGCCACTCGCACCTCATTTTTTAAGGACAACTCACCCACACGGCGCGCGACCTCCTTTGCAATCGTGTCTACCGCCTCCCGGTCGAGGTGCACCTGCTGCTGCTTCTCCTGCACCTCCGGGGGGGATTGAGTAGTAGAAACCTCCGGCGATTTTCCAAAAAACCAGTCCAATAGGTCTCTGATGCCCTGATACAGAAAGTCCATCATAATTAAAGTGTTCCCCTTATAAACTCTCGAGCCTCCGCTGCGGCGATCATGTACTTCCGAACGGCTTTGCCTTAAGGGTGCGCAGGTCCCTGTCCGCGAGCCTTACCGCAAACGGTGTTTGACCGCAAGAACCGGCCTCTTCCATGGGGCCCCTCTTATCGTAGCCTCCCGCCATCTCACCATTTAGATAATAATAGACCTATTTTGTCTTTTTTCAAATAAGTTTCAAAGATATTTTTTTCTTTCCCGCCCTGAGTGTGGTCCGGCTACGGAAGACGACGGAGGGGCGGAACGCCGCCACCGACGTTGTGGTGGACGGTATTCAAAGAAGCCGGTGTTTCTGCACAGGCCTTGCGTATCTTACGGATACAGCGAGAGTAACGTCTTATCAGGGATGCAGTCTAAAGGGCGTACCGCTTTACACAAGAGATGTTCATGGGGGGGGGAATTCATGCAGGACATTTTATCACGTTTTATCCTTGTGCCTCGAAACGGGCCATGTTTCCAGCAGGGCGGACACCGGCATATATTGACGTAACCACTGAATAACACGATAGTTAGGCCTTGGGCC
>JAUVQR010000319.1 GCA_030598065.1 Planctomycetota bacterium
ATGGGGAGTGAAACCTTTGACAGCGTTGTCAGTACGTGGACTTTATGCAGTATTGATGACGTGGCTAAGGCGCTGAGAGAAATACATCGTGTGCTGAGGCCGGGAGGGCGGTTGTTCTTCCTGGAACATGGGTTGAGTGACGACGCCGGGGTGCGGAGATGGCAGAACCTTCTGAACCCCGTCCAGAGGGTGTTGGGCTGCGGGTGTAACCTTAACCGCAACATGAAGACACTGATTGAAGACGCAGGCTTTGATGTGGTCAGGCTAAAGAACTTCTATATGAGAAACGACCTGAAGACACACAGCTATATGTATCAGGGTGTAGCAATCAAGGGCCGTGAGATATAAATCAGCCACAATCCCATAACGGTTGATTTAAGTACCGTGTGCGGGGATATTTACGGTGCCTTTTGGCGAACAGAACACGTCTACTACCTTACACCAGAGGGAGAAGACCTTCTCCTGTTGCATATCGTGAATCGGGTGAGGTATAATCGCCGCAAGTATACAACAAGAATACAGAGGTCTCTGCAAGAGTTACTTCAATAGCCTGTGTCATTCTGAGCCGAAGCCCTGAGCAAAGCGAAGGGGCAGCGAAGAATCTCATGTTTATGGTAAGACCCTTCGTTGCCTTCGGCGCCTCAGGATGACAATCGGGCATTTTGCAGAGGTCTCATACAATATAAAGTGGAGGCTAATAGGGTGTTCTATCCCAGCCGGAGGATACGAATATAATGCACTTCCTGTTATACATCCTATATTCTGTATCTCTTTTGATTGTAACCACTACATCTATAACGGCCTCAGACGACCGCCAGAGCGCGGCCCAAGGACGACCCACAGACCCGTACCAGTGTGGATGGGCCGCCACCTATGGTGGAGCGGACGAAGATTGGGCCTCGTCCATCCAACAGACAAGAGAAGGAGGTTACATAGTAGCAGGTCTTGCATACTCCTTCGGCGTAGGAAAACGTAGCCTGTGGGTCTTAAAGCTTAGACCCGACGGCTATATATGTCCTTCTTGCGACGTCGTATTTGATATTATCGCCTTAAAAACGCGTAGCAATGCCACAATTCTGGATACAAGAGCAAGTGTTAAAGATAGTCATGCAAACCCACTTGACTCTTCCGCGGTGATTATGGATACATACGCTCAAGCGGAGATACAGTGCCCTGTCGCCCCTTATTACTACGGTAAGCCCACACAGTTCCAACCTCACAATATTCCGCAAAAAACCCCGTACCCTTGAGCGGGGGAAGGCCGATTTCTCAACAAGGCGGTCATCCTGCCGCAAATCTCCGGCAGGCAAGAACCGGGCATAAAATGATACTTACTACCAGGGTTTGAGTTCGAATGTGCCGCCGAAGTGGCCTTCTCTTTCGGCTTGGCCCATCTGCATGACGCCGTGGAGTTCCACGGCCCACTCGTTTATGATGTCCTTGGCGTGCATAAACTTCGCGTAGTCCTTCACGTTGCCGACGTTTTGTTTGCCGTGTCTGGCGTCCGCGAACTTAAGCACCATCTTCCTGGTATCGGCGTCTATCATGCGCCCCTCCATAGCCACCTTCCCCTTGGAGACCGGTATATATATGAGCGCGCTGGACATCACGTTGCTGTACCTGTCTACGGGGTCCAGGTCTATCAGGGACGTCTCGAGGACCAACGTCTTCCCGGTAAAGCCGCCGTCGTCGTTAACGATAAGGTAAGAGACCCCCAGCGTCCGTGCGAGCTCTTTCTCTATAAACTCTATAATCTCCGCCAGTTCCTTCTCATTATACGTCATGTCATACTACGTTTGCTTTTCAATGTGCGACGTGTCCGCCGGCCTGACCACAACGTTCTCATAGGTCCCGAAGTCCACGTCAGGGTCTATGTAGAAACGGTGGAAGTTCTTCGTTTGCTTCATGTCCATGTCC
>JAUVQR010000048.1 GCA_030598065.1 Planctomycetota bacterium
CTCAGGTTGGCTTCCCTCATATCAACGTCCGTCATATTTGCTCCGCTCAGTATAGCCTGGGTCAGGTTTGCCCCCTTCAGGTTAGCATGGCCCAGGTTGGTATTTTCCAGGTTGGCGTCACTCAGATCCGCGTCTTCCAGGTTGGCATTTTCCAGATTGGCGCCACTCAGGTCCGCGTCCTGTAGATGGGCGTCGCTGAGGTCAACGCCTTCCAGGATGATACCGCTCAGGTCCACGCCCTGCAGGTCGCAGTGAGTGCACTCCCCCGTGTCCAGCAATTTCTTACGGTTGGTCTCCGTGTTGCCGTCACCATTACCATGGACCGGCCGTAACCCGGCGACCGGGCTTATACCAAAAAAGCCAGTCGCGACCAAAAGCGAAGCGGTAAATAACGACATCTTGATACGGGCCATTCTCTGAACCCTCTTTCTATACTATAGTCCGGGCCTGTGTTTTACGTCTCCTTTCATAGCACAACACGCTTCTATAAACAACACGTTTTCCCCAAAAACATTCATGAGACATAAATTAAAAAACAGACAAAGACAGGTGGTAAAAGCCGGTTAGGCCGGCTTGCCCCTGCCCCCTTCCCTCCTTCCCTCCCTGATTACCCTGGGCAACGTCTGGCTGGGTTAGCAGCCGGTCCGGTCATAAACCCCCTCAAGTTTTACACTACATTTTGTCTGCCGACTCGATTATAATCCCCCTCGTATCCCTATAAGAACCTGTATCTTACTGCAACGGTTATAGACGTAGGCAGCGCCACAGGCCTGCCCTGGTTCTTGCAAGATTTCGTCATGTGCGGAACCGGACGTAACGTCCGGTCGCATCGTTCCTGACAGCTATGGAGAGGACGTCCATGTTACGGTCAATATTGCAGTCTATACACAGTGGTTCTTTCCTCCCGCTGTTACTGCTGTTTGTAGTTCCGTCACCCTGCCTTGCCCACACTGTTGAGCCGGAGGACATAACGACCGTTGAAATGCCGGGCAAGCAGGCCGGCGCCGCATACGCCGATAAAAACCTACAGGATAGTCTTCTCAAGGGAGAACCGGCACATTTTCCCAAAGACCTGCCGCAAAAAGAGCGGACGATTGAGGCCGAGTGGATTATGAAGGCCCTTGAGGATGGCGTGGAAAGGATAGATATTGAAAACGCCGTTATAACCGGCAACCTTGACTTCAGGATAGGCAAGACCTACCACGTAAAGATTGATGAACGGGAACCGGGGTCAGACCGTGTGATGGGGCCAGGAATAAATAAACCCGTTGTTGAGGACACCCATATTATCTCTACAACCATCTCCATAAAGGATTCCATGATATCGGGCATGGTGCTGGCAGGAGAACCATGGCGGTCTTCAGACAGGGTGGAATTCAAGAAAGACGTCAGTTTCCGCGGCACGATGCTGGGCGAGGCTGAATTTGCCTGGGCCGTGTTCAACGGCGGGGTGGACTTTTCCTGGGCGATGTTTGAAGGAGGGGCCTCCTTTAGAGGGGCCGTCTTCAAGGGCAAGTCGGACTTCCACATAACCACCTTTCAGGACCGGGCGGACCTCAGCAGGACCACATTCAAAGACGAGGCTGACTTCTCAGAGTCCACGTTCCAGGGGGAGGCGAACTTCTTTGGCGCGGCCTTCCGTAACGACGTCGACTTTTCCCTGGCCGTTCTGGAGGGAGAAGCGCTGTTTTCCGGGGCCAGTTTCGGTGGGAACGTCAATCTCCGCCTGACCAGCTATTCGGGCCTCCAGATATCCTGGCGACAGCTTAAAGGGCGGTTGGACCGCCCGCTCAGGGTAGTGTTTGATGCCCTGGAGAAATTGAGGGAAGAGGCCAGGGCAAACGGTAAAGACATAGAATCGTTCCTGCAGGATGAGTGGCCGAAGGGGAAGGGCGTCTTGATGGAGGACAATTATTTCGTGCCCTGGAAAGAGGTCTATATGAGACTGGTAAAAGACTTTGCTTATACCGGCGAGAAGGGCTCGAAGGATGACGCATATTACCATTTCCGGTATCTGAGACCCATATTCAAGACAAGACGACTGGGGACGGTCTACGAGAAGGTCGCGCGCCTGCCGCAGGAGGTAAAAATCCCCGATGACCTCAGCGCCAGGCTCGGGTACAATCCGGAGACTGGGCATTTGAGCTTCAAAGGTGTTATGTCCCGGAGGGAAAGGGATAGATTACTGCACCTCTCACATGACGGTCCTTATAGAGATGCCGTGGAGTCACTTTATGAGAGGTCCAGGCAGCTACCGGAATACATCGTACGCCACGGCTGGTGGGAGAAGACACAGGAATGGGCGCAGTACATCTGTTTCGGGCTTACCTGCGGCTACGGTGTCAGGCCGTTGAGACCGCTAGCCACTCTGGGGGCGCTGATTTCAGTGTTCGCCCTGATTTATTTCTCAAAAAAACCTCGATTGACTACCAGTTTAGAGAAAAAGACAAAAAGAAGGGCAGATATAAGAATACGCACATCTCCCAGATGCCGTGGTACATCAGGTTATACAACTGTTTCTACTTCAGTGTGGTAACCTTCTCGGCGCTGGGTTATGGTGACATAAAACCGATGGGCGGTTTCAAGGTGGCGGCGATAATTGAATGCGTCCTGGGCATCACCATAGTAGCCCTCTTCGTAGTCACCCTGAGCCGCGTGTGGTTGAGTTGAGCAAAATGCAGGAGATTCAGCCGTTGTCCGGGAGCTACTCACGTCAGTCGAGATAACATGAAGGTATCCATACCCAAAGAGATTCAGCCGGGTGAGCGCAGGGTGGCCCTCGTACCGGCTTCCGTAAAGAGGATGACCGGGAAGGGTGTCGAGGTCGTCGTGGAAGCGGGCGCCGGAGAGAGCGCCCTGTTTCCGGATGAAGACTACCGGTCCGCCGGGGCGCGGATAAAACCCTCCGCGGAGGCTCTATATGGGGATGCGGAAGTAATCCTCAAGGTGCACATGCCGGTCTCCAACGAGACTCTAGGCCGGCACGAGATAGACATGATGCGCGAGGGTACAGTCCTCGTCGCGCTGCTATGTCCACTGGTGTTTCACGACCGCATAAGGCGGCTGGCGGAGAGGAACATAACGGCGTTCTCGATGGACGCCATTCCAAGGATTACCGCGGCGCAGAGCATGGACGTGCTCAGTTCCATGAGTACCGTCTCCGGCTACAAGGCGGTTCTGATAGCCGCCAACGCCCTACCCAAGTTTTTTCCGATGTTCATGACCGCGGCCGGTACCGTCACCCCTGCCAGGGTACTGGTGCTCGGCACCGGAGTCGCCGGACTTCAGGCATGCGCCACCGCCAAGCGGCTCGGCGCGGTGGTGGAGGCGTTCGACCAGCGGCCCGCCGCAAGGGAGCAGGTGGAGAGCCTGGGTGTGAGGTTCGTCGAGGTGCCTCTAGGCAAGGGAGACGAGGCAGCGGCGGAGACGGCTGGCGGCTACGCGAGGGAACTCTCAGAGGACTACAAGCGGCGGCAGGCCGAACTGATACACCAACATGTCAAGCGGTCCGACGTGGTCATAACCACGGCCCTGATACCCGGCAAGATGGCTCCTATACTGATAACCAAACAGATGGTAATGGACATGAAGCCCGGCTCCGTAATAGTCGACCTGGCCGCAGACCTGGGAGGCAACTGCGAGCTGACCGAGCCGGACAAGGAGGTAACAAAACACGGCGTGTTCATAAGCGGTCTGACCAACGTGCCCAGCACCATGCCCGTCCACGCGAGCCAGATGTACTCACAAAACGTAGAAAGATTCCTGATGCACATGTATGATAGAGAAAACTTTAAGATAGACCTGAAGGACGAGATTACCGGCGGCACGCTCATCACATATCAGGGCAAAGTGGTCCACAAGATGACCCTGGAGTCGATGGCCGCCGCCGGAGGTGGGAGTAGATGATGGAAGGTTCTGTATTAATTGGTATCTACGTCTTCGTGTTGGCGATATTCGTCGGGATTGAGCTCATATCGAAAGTACCGGTAATCCTGCACACGCCGCTGATGTCGGGTGCCAACGCCATCTCCGGCATTATCCTGGTAGGGGCGCTGGTGTCGGCAGGTAACGAGGCGGACGTCAGGCTTACAACCGTCATCGGGATGGTGGCCGTTATCTTTGCCGCCATAAACGTGGTCGGGGGCTATTTGGTAACCGATCGCATACTCCAGATGTTCAAGAAAAGGCGGTGAGGACACGGCCATGACACCCCAGATTATAGATTTCTCCTATCTGGTCGCGGCTGTGCTATTTATGCTTGGCCTGAAGAGGCTCAGCTCTCCGGCCACGGCGCGCGCCGGCAACAGGCTCTCCATGCTCGGCATGGCCGTCGCCGTAATAGCCACCCTGTTCAAGCAGGAAATCCTCAGTTTCACCCTTATACTGGTCGGCCTGGCTATCGGCACCGCCATAGGCGCAGTAGCGGCCAGGAGGGTCAAGATGACCTCCATGCCGCAGATGATAGCCATATTCAACGGCTGCGGCGGCGGAGCGTCCGCACTGGTGGCTATCTCGGAGTTCTATCGCGTGTCGCCTGATTTCAAGTCCTTCATGCTGGCCACACTGCTCCTCTCGGTTATCGTCGGCTTGGTCACCTTTTCCGGTTCTATCGTGGCCTTTGGCAAGCTGCGGGGCTCAATCAGCGGCCGGCCTATGGTATACACAGGACAGCGCGCGGTCAACGTGCTACTGGCCGCGGTCGTGATTGCTATGGCGATTGGTGTGCAGTTGTTCCCGGCCGGGGCCACCTTGTTCTGTGGCCTTATATTGCTTACCCTACTCCTGGGAGTCCTGCTGGTAATCCCCATCGGCGGCGCCGACATGCCGGTTGTAATCTCACTGTTGAACTCACTCTCCGGCGTAGCCGTTTCAATGACCGGTTTTGTGCTTGGCAACAACGCCCTGATAATAGTCGGCTCGCTGGTCGGAGCGGCGGGCCTCATACTGACCAAATTGATGTGCGAGGCCATGAACCGTTCACTGTCCAACGTCCTGTTCGGGGCCTTCGGTGCAGTGAAGGGCGGGGTGGCTGCCGCGGGGGTGGCTGCCGTGACGACGGGCGCCGTTAAGTCTTACACCGTAGAGGACGCGGCAACGATGCTTGAGAACGCGAGGACACTGATTATCACGCCGGGTTACGGCATGGCGGTGGCCCAGGCGCAGCACGCCGTGCGGGAGTTGTCTGACGTGCTGGAAGAGATGGGGGTACAGGTCAGGTTTGCCATCCACCCGGTCGCGGGCCGCATGCCGGGCCACATGAACGTGGTGCTGGCGGAGGCAAACGTCCCGTATGACAAGCTCTTTGCCATGGATGACATTAACGCCGACTTTGCCCACACGGACGTGGCCCTGGTGGTGGGCGCCAACGACGTGGTGAACCCTGCGGCCAAGAACGTCCCTGAGAGCCCTATCTATGGCATGCCGATTCTTAACGTGGACCAGGCCAAGACCGTGATAGTGCTAAAACGCAGTATGCGCCCCGGGTTTGCCGGTATCGAAAACGATCTGTTTCTAAGGGACAACACCATGATGGTATTCGGCGATGCAAAAGAAACGCTGCAGAAGGTTATTTCCCACATAAAAGGTTAGAAGCGAACATGCTGAGACCGTATCTGGAGAAAACCTGTTGTTTGTGAATCCGGCACAAAGCGGCGAAAGTATTATGCAGCGTTGAAGGTGGGTTATGAAAACGTCTTTAATCTGTTTCTGTTACTCTCGCCGCCGTCGGTGCAGAAAAAAGCGTGGTCTCGAAGGATTAATACCGCTTTCTCTTGAAATCGCCCCCGCCTCCTCTTCCGCCCCCGCCACCTTCCTTCATTGGCTTGGCCTCGTTCACGACAATAGCGCGACCATCGACTTCCTTGCCGTTCAGTTCTTCAATGGCGGCAGCGGCATCCTCGTCACTCTCAATCTCAACAAACCCAAAACCCTTGGACCTTCCCGAGTATTTGTCCGCAATCAGGTTTGTGCTCAGGACCGTCCATTTTTCCGAAAACAACCCCTCAAGGTCCGCCTGACTGACTGAATAAGGGAGGTTGCCCACATAGAGCTTCTTGCTCATTCCTTGTTCTCACTTTCTCTCTTATAAGGTAACTGTTCAAACTGCGCCGGAGCATATCCGGCATGATGCCGGACCTCTTGCGACAAGTACTGCTTAGCAGACTGGAGCAATAAAGTCAACGAAGATATTATGGGCCTAAATCCCGGACTGAGAGTTCTGAAAAAGTTTTTAATCTTGTCCTTCTGAGCGAGCGGAACGACTGAATTGTAGGGGCACGTTGCAACGTGCCCCTACAGCCCCTTCGCAGCCCCTTTGCTACGCTCAGGGCTTCGACTCAAAATGACGCATAGTACTGAGTGACCTTTTCAGAGGTCTGGGACTTTGATTCAGGAGTCTTCTCCGGGGTTTACGTTGACAGAAGAATATCGGGTGGGTAGTGTACAGAAAAAGTGTACCTGTAAGACCCACGGGCCATATCAAGGTCAAACCGTCAGGGTAAAACCATCGGGAAGGAGCAAAGACGCACACCTTTTTGAAGGCACAAAAGCTAAGGGGGAGGTGGGAAATGAAAACGCCTGGAAACATCTTTATGGCAGGAGTACTGCTGTTTATTGTCCCCGTTACGCTGTTCGCCTACGTATCCTCATGCACCGCTGATGATGCCCCGGCCTTTCAGAAAGAAATGGCCGGGCTACTGGGGATAGAGGCGGGGCCGGACAACTCCGGAGAGGTCTATCATCTGGGTGGGCTCGGGGCCCACTACACGGGTCCCAAGAAGCTATTCCCCGGGAAGGGGAAATACGGGGAGCTATACAGCTTCCTGCCCCTTATCCGGTGGTACGACCCCGATTCTTACTATAACAACCTCGAATTCCGGCCCGGGAGCGTGCTGGACGGGTGGTATAAGAACGGGCAGTGCGTGTTCTGCCATGAGGTTGAAAACCCCGGCATAGTGGAACAGTGGAGGCATAGCAAACACGCCTCTCCGCCGGAGGGTATGGAGGTGGTGGGTTGCGACAAGTGCCACGGGAACAACCACACGGCGCTGATAATGCCGTCATACAAGCTGTGCGGCCAGTGCCACCCGGAGCAGCTGAAGGGCCACAGGGACGGCGGCCAGGGCGGCCATGCCCACGCCTACACCGTTGACCTGCTCGAGCAGGGCTGTCAGATAGAGAAACCGGCAGAGGAGGTAGCCGGCTGTCTCACCTGTCACGCCATCGCGGAGAACCGGTGCGACGGCTGCCACTCCCGGCACCAGTTCTCGGTTACCGAGGCGCGCAAGACCGGCGGCTGCGCCGTCTGCCACTCAGGGCCTGAGCAGTACGAGTACGAGATGTACATGCAGTCATACCACGGGCAGATATACCAGAACGAGGCATATGAATGGGACTGGTCGAGGCCCCTGACCGCCAAGAACTACAAGGTCCCTACCTGTGCATACTGCCACATGGACGGCGGTGACCACAACGTGATGAAAAATTCCACCGTCTACACCTACATGGGCACGTCTCTTGTAGACAGGGGCGCGCCCAGGTATCAGGCCCAACGCGAACGCTGGGTGACGCTCTGCAAGGGCTGCCACTCCGCCCGCTTCGCCCGCGACCAGCTGGAGGCCATGGACGAAGGGGTCAAACTGAGTTTCACAAAATACAGGGAGGCTATGGCGCTGGTGGTGGATCTGTACAAAGAGAAAATACTCGACCCCATGCCGGCCGACCTGGCCCCGGACTGGACAGGCGGACACGGCTTCAGCCTGCTGCCGGGCGGCGCCATCCGTAAATATAATGTCTCCGATATAGAGCGGCTGACATATGAACTGCTGGTGGACATGACCGACGCCATCTACAAGGCCAAGGCCCACGGCGCCGTCTACAGCCCCATCTACGGCTACTGGGAGTGGGCGCAGGACAGGTGGCTGGTGCGGATAAAGGCCGAGGCAAGCCGCCTGAGGCGCATCGCGGAGATAGAGAAGAAGCTGGGCATCCAGCGCACCGCCGCGTATGACTTCTGGAAACACGGCGAGTACACCGACATGTACCTTGGCTGGAAGATGAAGGATGGGGGTACAACATCTGAATAAACCCTTTTTGCGGATGAACACCCGAACGGAATTACGTTGACACCTTAAAATTACCATAGTATGAAGAAAAATACACCCATTTATGATTGCGGGCAAAGCAGTCTAATTATTTTAACTCTGGGGAAGAGGGGTTAGTTATGGCATTCACTAAGGCCCTTTATTATCCATGGATTGACATTAAAGACGAAGCATGGCTCAAAAACGCCATGCTTTATTGGGATAAAATCCAAACAATAGTCCCAGCATCAATTGAGCAGCCTTACAGCACAAGAACAGCTCAACGTTGGAGCAAGCTCCAACGCTACACTCCTTGCGCCTCAGGTGGAGGCAAGCGGGGTAGGTCAAGGCCACGCCTTGACC
>JAUVQR010000135.1 GCA_030598065.1 Planctomycetota bacterium
ACCCTGGGGCCTACAGGGCGGCGCAAACTCCTACAAACCTTCTGTCTGGTAACGTTTAACCTGTTCTGTGGACTTAACTTAAGCTACGCAGAACCAAGACGAAGGAGAAACAACCATGACCAAGGTAAAGGTATATACTAGTCCAGGTTGTGGCACGTGCGCGCAGGTAAAGGAATACCTGGAGAAGGGTGGGATTGAATTCGTGGAATGTAACATCCTTGAGGATAAGTTCGCCAAGGAGCTAAAGACCCTCGGGGCCATGAGCGTGCCCTGCATTGTCGCAGGTGACATGGTCATAAAGGGCTTTGACAAGACCAAGCTTGACGAACTCATTGCCTGCCTGACCGCCACGGCATGCGCATAAACCTGGCTTTATAATAGATAGCGCGCGCCGGTGTAACACTGGTGCGCGCTATTTTGTTGCTTATGCCGCGGCGGAACACACCCGGTTCAGGTCCCGGCACGCGGTTTCACACCCTTGACACCCGTCTTTTTCCCTAATAAAATCAACGTGCGCGCATAGTCCTGCGGCTAAGCGGGCGCGGACGACGCGGACCGCGGACGACAATAAACCATGCGTTAAACAGTCCTGGGGAGCCCGGCAATGAAGCCAAAGGTATACTTTATAGAGACCACCACCGGTGAGTCGCTTACAAGCCTTGCAGCGAAGACTCAGAAGTTATTTGACTCCCTGAAATTTTCCTCAACCGTCAAGCGCGCCGACCTTGTCGGCGTGAAGACCACTTTCGGGGAGAAGAACAACGTCGGTTACCTCAAGCCGCCTATCGTACGGGCGGCGGTCGACAAGGTGCGCTCCGCCGGCGCCAAGCCGTTTGTGGTGGAGACAAATACCCTCTACATCGGCCAGCGGACCAACGCCGTGAACCACCTGCTCCACGCCAACAACCACGGCTTTACGGTCGAGACGGTCGGCGCGCCCATAATAATCGCCGACGGCCTGATGGGCGAGAACGACTATATGATGCCGCTTGACCTGCCCGGCGGCCTCTCGAAGATGGCGTATATAGCGGGCGCCGCCAAGGCGGCCCAGGGCCTGGTAGTCCTGACACACGTCACGGGCCACATGCTGACCGGCATGGGAGCCACGTTAAAGAATATCGGTATGGGCCTCGCGTCGCGCGGCGGCAAGCTGGCCATGCACTCCGGCATAGTGCCCCAGATAATCGAGCCCGACTGCACGGCCTGCGGAATCTGCGCCGAGTTCTGCAGCCCCAAGGCCATTACCATAAAAGACTACGCCATTATAGACGCAAAACAATGCATCGGCTGCGGTGAATGTCTGGCCGTGTGCCCCTTTGAGGCCGTAAAGATCGACTGGGGAGAGGACACCGAAAACGTGCAGAAGAAGATAGCGGAGTACTGTGTCGCGATACTGAAGGGCAAGGAAAGCAAGTCCGTGTTCTTCAACTTCATCATACACGTGACCGAGCAGTGCGACTGCATGGACAAGGCGTATGACGCGGCCTTTGAGGACATCGGAATAGTGGCCTCAAGAGACCCCGTCGCCGTTGAGAAGGCCACCATCGACCTGATACGCGAATCCATCGGCGAGGATTTTTTCCAGAAGAGCTGGCCCGAAATCGACTACACCATCCAGTTGGACCACGCCGAGCGGATAGGGCTTGGGTCAACGGAGTATGAACTGGTGGATGTTAGCGGCAGAGGTGCCGGCACCGGTAAAAAACGCGCGGCGGCAAGAAAGTAGCCGTCGCGTCAATAGCTACCTCATGTAGGGGCACGTTGCAACGTGCCCCTACGCTGCGATAAGGTGTCGATGTTTCATCGCAGAGTATTGTAGGGTGCCGTCTAAAGGAGTGCTAGATTCTTCGCTGCCCCTTCGCTTTGCTCAGGGCTTCGGCTCAGAATGACGACAATATTATAGGGTGCGTCTTGACGCACCGCATTTGTCTGCAGTGGTCGAGCTTGCTCAACTTTTTGTAGGGGCAACCCGGTGGGTCGCCCCTACAAAAACATTGTAGCCGCCCGATCCATAGGGCTTTTTTATATACGCCCCATAAATGGGGCAACTACAATTGATATTATTAAAGCTCCCGTCTCTAATAAAGAAAAGACATGAATCACCCAAGAAAAAGGGTACTGGTAATCGGCCTCGACAGCGCGCCGCCGGAACTGGTCTTTGACCGGTGGTCAGACCAACTTCCCGTGTTTAAGCGCCTCGCTTCAAACGGTATCTACGGCGCGCTTGAAAGCACCATCCCGTCTATTACCTGCCCCGCATGGGCCACCATGGTAACGGGCAGGGACCCGGGGCGTCTCGGCATCTACGGCTTCAGAAACCGCACCCGGTATGACTACGGCAAGATGTCGTTTGTCGACTCGTCCTGGATAAATGTAGACTGCGTGTGGGACACTCTGGCGCGATACGGCAAGCGGTCGATACTCCTGGGCATACCCCCGACGTATCCGCCCAGGCCCGTGAACGGCCTCATGGTGAGCTGCTTTCTGGCGGGTGACACTTCGGCGACTTATACATACCCCAAAAACTTTAAGCAAGAGGTAGAGGCCGCGTCCGGGGGCTACGTCATGGACGTAAAGGACTTCCGCACCGGCGAAAAGGGACAGGTCCTTAATTCTATCTACCGCATGACCGCGAACCGCTTCCGGCTTGCCAGAACGCTTATTCAAAAAAAGGACTGGGACTTTTTCATGATGGTCGAGATGGGGACCGACAGGATACAGCACGCCTTCTGGAGGTTTTTCGATAAAGAACATCCCCGGTACTGCCCCGACACCGAATTCTCAGACGCGATACTCGGCTACTACAGGTACCTGGACAGGGAGATAGGGAAAATACTGAATCTTATAGAGAACGACACGACCGTCATGCTGGTCTCGGACCACGGGGCGAAACGGTTCGAGGGTGGGATATGCGTAAACGAGTGGCTGATACGAAACGGCTACCTCCGCCTTAAAGAGTACCCGCAACGACCGACGCCGTTCCGTGAACTTAAGGTGGACTGGGGGCGGACGGCGGCCTGGGCGGAGAGCGGCTTTTACGGCCGCGTGTTTATGAACGTTCAGGGGCGCGAACCGCTGGGCACGATACCGGCGCATGACTACCAGCGCGTCAGAAACGAGATTGCGCATGGCCTTGAAGAGATAGTGGGCCCGCGCGGCCGCCGACTGGACACCTCCGCCTTCAGGCCCCAGGACATCTACCCTGAGGTCCGCGGCATCGCGCCCGACCTGCTGGTGTACTTCGACGACCAGCGCTGCAGGTCTATCGGCAGCGTCGGCCACAACAGCCTGTGGACCGACCAAAACGACAACGGCTCCGACGATGCGAACCACTCGCAGCACGGCATATTCATTATGCACGACCCCGCCGGGCCGCACACACCCGGCAAGAGAGACGGCCTCAACATCAAGGACGTAGCCCCGACCATACTCGCGGAATTTGAGGTCCCCTCGCCGGACGGACTGGAGGGGCGGCGAATCGGCCAAAACGGGGTTTGAAAAACCCGTCCGGCCTGCTACAATGTGAAATTCCTACAAGTATGAAGTTCTGCGTGTCATTTATCACATAAACTATCACATAAACAAGCGGTATTCAGAGAAGGAGTAAATAAGAGTGGCAAAAGGAACGACGATATGGTTCACAGGGCTGCCCAGTTCAGGCAAATCCACCATTGCCCATACGGTAGAAAAACTTTTGCGGGAAAAAGGGCATAGGGTGGAGGTGTTTGACGGTGACGTTATCCGCAAGAACCTCTGCTCTGACCTCGGGTTTTCCAAGGAGGACAGGGACACAAACATAAAGCGCATCGCCTTCGTGTGCAAGCTGATGACACGGAACGACGTGGTGGCCATCGCGGCGGCCATCTCCCCGTACAGGGAGACGCGAGACTACGCCCGCGCCGAGGTAGGCAAGGATTTTCTGGAGGTCTACGTCAGGGCGCCGCTGTCTGTGTGCAAGGACCGCGACGTAAAGGGCCTCTACCAGAAGGCGCTGGCCGGGGAGATAAAGGGTTTTACCGGCATAGACGACCCGTACGAAGAGCCGCTCAACCCGGAACTAACCCTCCATACCGACAAGGAAAGCGAAGAGGAGTCGGTTCAGAGGGTCATGTGCGAGCTGGAGAAGCGCGGATACCTTGACTGAGACCGTACCCGCGCGGCAGGTGCGGCAGGATATTCAGGCTACAAACAGCGCTTCACGTACCAACTCCGCGGCTACCGGCAATCCGGCGGCATCACGGAAGGTACTTCAGCAATTTGTCTATATCTTCGTGTGTGTTATAAAAATGCGGCGAGACACGGATGCGGCTGTCCCTCAGGCTGACGATAACACCCTTGCTCGTCAGGTTACTGTGTATCCGCGGTAGATTGTGCTGCTCGGAATAGAATGAAACGATGCTGGACTTCTCGCCGTCCCTGCGGGAACTGAACACACTGTAACCCTTCTTCTCCAGCTTCTCCACCAGGTAGTCGGTAAGCCCAAGGACCCACGTCTCTACGTTCTTTATCCCCACCTCGTGTATGACCTCCAGCGAACCCTTCAGGCCGTAGATGCCCACCGTGTTCAGCGACCCGCACTCGAACCTCGTGGCGTCGGGGCGCAGGGTAAGGTTGTAGTCAAGGTAGTCTTCCTTATCCACCACGCTGGCCCATCCCACCTCATGCACCAGCAGCTTCTCCATCGATCCCTTTCTCGCATAAAATATACCCACTCCCTCGGGAGAGAGGAGCCACTTGTGCCCGTCCGCAGCCAGGAAGTCTATGCCCATTTCCTTGACGTCCAGCGACAGGGCGCCTAGCCCCTGGATGGCGTCCACTACAAATATTATGTCGTTTTCCCTGCAGAGCTCGCCGATGCGTTTGAGGTCGTTCTTGAAGCCGCTGGTAAATTCAACAAAACTTATCGAAATCACCCTGGTCTGTTCGTCCACGGCCTTCTCAATCTTCTCAAAAGATATCCGGCCCTCTTCGTCTTCCGGAACCGACTTCACCTTCACCCACCTGTCCCTGAGGTTCGTCCACGGATAC
>JAUVQR010000281.1 GCA_030598065.1 Planctomycetota bacterium
AGGAGCGCACACGGATATGAAATCGGGTCTGGCAGTGGTACTCCTGAGCGGGGGGATGGATAGCTGTGTAGTCACGGCCATAGCCAATGAGTCCTTTGAGCTGGCCTGTTTACACGTGGACTACGGGCAGCGGACGGAAGCAAGGGAATCAAAGGCATTCAACGACATAGCGTCTCACTATGGAGTGCCCCCGGGAAGAAGGCTGGTTGTCGACATGGGCTACCTGGGTATGATAGGCGGCTCCAGCCTTACCGACCCCGGTGTGGACGTGCCATTTCCGGAATATCCGCTGCAACACCCCGCCGCCACGAACATGAATGAAGTACCCTCCACGTACGTTCCATTCAGGAACACCAATCTACTCGCGGCCGCGGTCTCCTGGGCAGAGGTCATAGGGGCGGGGAAGGTGTTCGTAGGCGCGGTGGAGGACGACCGCATAGGTTACCCCGATTGCAGGCAGCGGTACTTTGAGGTATTTAACTCCCTTGTGGAAGCGGGCACCAGGCCGGAGACACGGATAGCCATAGAAACGCCCCTGATTCACATGAAGAAGTCTGATATAGTCAGAAAGGGCGTCGTGCTCGGAGCGCCACTTCACCTCAGCTGGTCTTGCTACAAGGAAGAGGAAACGGCCTGTGGGCGCTGCCAGAGCTGTCTGTTAAGACGAGAGGCGTTCACTGAGGCCGGACACAAGGACCCGATACCCTACCAGGCAGCTAACCCCTAACATTTTGCGGCCTTGCGACCCTTGCCACATGCAATTACGTCAAGCGTCTCTTTCGCGGCCAGCTGCTCCGCCTCTTTCTTACTCATACCCCTGCCCTGCCCATAGGTGTCGTCTTTAATCATCACCATAACCTCAAACGTCTTGCCATGGTCAGGTCCGTGCTGCGCGATTAGCTTATACTGCGGGGTGGTATTGAGGTTTTTCTGGCAATACTGCTGCAGCAAGCTCTTATAGTTCCTCATGTGCTCGTCCCTGGAGGTGAGCTCAATGTCCTCCATGAGATTTCTCAGGATAAAGTCGCTTGCCGCACTTATGCCGCCGTCCAGATAAACCGCCGCGATTATCGCCTCAAACACGTTGGCGATAATGGACCTTGGCAAAAGGCCCTGTTTGTTGTGAAGTCCCTTGCCCGCGGTTATGTACAGGCCGAGGTTCAACTCGTTTCCCACCTTGGCCAGTATAGGCTGACTCACCACCACAGACTTTATCCTTGTCAACTCGCCCTCGCTCAGACCGGGAAAGGCATCGTACAGATAACCGGAGATTACCATCCCGAGTATGGCGTCACCAAGGAATTCCAGCCTCTCGTTGCTGCCGTTGTACTCAAGCTTACAGGAAGTATGTATAAGCGCCTTCTCAAGCAGAGAAACGTCTTTAAACGCGTACCTAAGCCCTTCCTGACACCTCTTTAGGCTCTCTTTCCTGCTGGCTTCCTGAATTTTCATCCTTTTGGAATTTCTTCTCCCTGAAAAGCATAGATTCTTCAATAGCCGTATATTTAGTAGCGGCGATTACAAGCTCGGCAGCAGTGCTTTTACGGAAGGAGATGACCTCAACCCTGCAGCCGTGGGCCTTTAACATCTCTACCAGCGGCACGAAATCGCCGTCACCGGAGACGAGTACAACCGTATCGAGTTTTGGGGCAATGGCTATGGTGTCTATGGCTATACCCATGTCCCAGTCTCCCTTGGCGGTGCCGTCGGGGCGAAGCCGGAGGTCCTTTGATTTTATCTCATAACCGAGCCGTTCCAGCGCCTCTGTAAAGCTGGACTGGTCCACCTCTGATTTCTTCACTACATACGCCAGAGCCCTGACAAGTTTTCTATTCCCGACTATTTCCTCGAGCAATTTAGAATAGTCTATCTTAGACTGATGCAGGGCCTTGGCCGAATAAAACATGTTCTGAACGTCTACAAAAACACCCACTCGTTGCTCAGAAATCCTTGCCGAGCTTTGGGCCATTAATTCGTCCTCACTCTTGCTCTATTGTGTTAAAAACTATATAATCATATTTTACCAACGCCAGAAGTACAGTCAAACTAATTTTGTTTGACTATTCTCTTAAATTCTGATATTGATGTGGTTTAAAACACTTTGGCCTTCAAAAACTCCTCCGTATAGACAGCCTATCCCAAGGACAAATAAATGAATACCGAAGGCACGTTAGAACCCTTGAGGAAACAAATAGACGACCTTGATTCAAGGATAGTCAAGCTACTCAACGACCGTGCCGGGGTTGCTAAACGCATAGGCGAGATTAAGAGGCAGACCAGCGCCGAGGTCTATCACCCGAACAGGGAACAGCAGGTCTACGAAAAAATCATCTCGGAGAATAAAGGCCCTCTGCCTGACGACTCTCTCAGGGCCGTTTACAGGGAACTGATGGCCGG
>JAUVQR010000101.1 GCA_030598065.1 Planctomycetota bacterium
ATCACCGGCGTGCGTTGCCCGAGGTGCGGCATGGGGCTTGGCAATTACGCCCTGTTCTCCCAAGAAGGCTGCGCCGAGTGTAAATCGCAGGGCCTGAGGTTTGATGGCGCCTTTTCCGCCGCCTACTACGAAGGTGCCATAAAAGAACTTATACACAGATTCAAGTATGGAAAGCAGGAATTCCTGGCAAAGCCCCTGGCAGAGCTGATTGTTCGGCACTTCAGGGAGATTGACTACAACCGACCCAAGATAGATATCGTGGCGGCTGTGCCCCTGCACAGGAAAAAGAGGCGGGAGCGGGGGTTTAACCAGGCGGACCTCCTGGGGCGAAACGCCGGGAAGCTCCTTGGCTTGGAGGTATGTCTGGGAGGCCTGAAAAGGACTCGAAACACCCGGTCCCAGACCGTCCAATCCTACTTCAGGCGCCGGGAAAACGTCCGTGGCGCCTTCCTGGTCAAAAAGCCCGAATACTTCAAAGGAAAGGACATACTGCTGGTTGACGATGTTCTTACCTCCGGTCTGACCGCATCGGAATGCGCAAAGGTTCTTAAAGAGGCCGGGGCAAGAAAAGTCTATGTGCTTACTGTAGCGAAATCTAGACGAATTACCGCCTGAGCTTAATATGCTTGACTACGTGGGTCTTAGAAAGTAGAATGCCGATGATAGGTTTTTTAGTCCTTTTTGAAGAGTCGAGAGAGGAAACTCCCTTTTGAATATAATAGTCTCTGGAAGGCACCTGAGTATCACAAACGCCATAAAAAACTATGCTGAAAAGAAGGTTCAAAAGCTGGAAAAGTACTTTGACAGGCTTATCAAGGTGCAGGTAAACTTGGATGTAGAAAGCGAACGGCACCGCGCAGAAATGATTGCCTCGGCGGCCAGGGGTTCTATACTCGTGGCGGAGGTTATAGACCATGATATCTACGCCGCCATAGACAAGGCAACCGACAAGCTTGAGAGACAGCTAACACGCCATAAGGAAAAATTGCACCAGAAGAGACCCAGGAAGGGGTCCTCACCGGCAGGTCCGGTGGAAGCCCCATGAGGGGCCAGGACGATCTTTATTGCGCTACGCGCTCGATATTATCAGTTTAACCCAGATTCCTGCCTAGCAGCACTATCCTTTCTTATTTTGGAGGACCAGATGAAGCTGATCGACTTCCTTGTCGAGGAGGCAATAATATATGAATTGAAGGTCAAAGACAAAAAAACCGCTATCAACGAGATGGTCAAAGCGCTTACAATGTCCCACAAGGTCCCTGCCAAGGAGATTGATAGCATAATGGCTGCGCTCTTGAAAAGGGAGCAGCTGGGCAGTACTGGAATAGGCGGTGGAGTGGCGGTGCCTCACACAAAACATGTGTGTGTATCAAGGCTATTGGTAACGGTTGCACGTTCGGAAGAAGGAATAGACTTTGACGCTTTAGATGGAGAGCCCGTACACCTCGTTTTTCTTCTTTTATCCCCCGACGAAACGGCGGGTGCACACCTGCAAGCCCTCGAAAGAATAGCCACACTAATAAGAGACAGCGACTTTAGGCGCTTTATGACCACGGCCTCTAACAAGGAGGAGATGATAGAAATCCTCAGAGAGGTAGACAGCCATCCCACCGAAAGTTTGACTTAAACTTGTATAATCGTTCCCCCATCGTAAACATGAGCCTAAACCGCCAGCTTCGGATACTGAATGCAGACGGCCTTCATGCCCGTCCGGCCACGCGCTTCGCCGAAATTGCAAACCAATACTCGGCAAACGTGCGCGTTAAAGCCAAGGACAAGGAGGTCAACGGCAAGAGTGTCATAGAACTACTAACCCTTGGTGCCGAACGGGGCACCGACATAAGGATTATCGCAGACGGACGTGACGCCGCCGGAGCGCTGGACGCCCTCTCGAACCTGGTAAGCGGCAACTTCAACGAGCAGACTATGGTCATCAAGAAAGGCATAGCGCTGGCGCCGGGTGTGGTGATAAAAAAGGCGTTTATCCTGGAGGGTACAGGATACTGGGTAAAGAGGAATTTCATCGACGAGACACAGGTGCCAGACGAAATAAACAGGCTTACCAGGGCAATCTCATCTGCGGAAAAGGAGATGCAAGAGCTTGAGAACCAGGTCACATCAAGACTTGGACACGAAATAGCGGCCATCCTTGAGGCCCACAGAACTATACTATGCGACGAACACCTCAAAAAAGAATTCGTCTCCAAGATAGAAAACTTCTGGGTCACCGCGGAGTTCGCCGTCTCAATGGTCCTGAAAGACTACATAAAGAAGTTTCACAGTGTTGAAAACCAATATATAAGAGAACGGGTAGGCGACATAATAGACATAGAGAACAGACTGCTGAGCAATCTGATGGGAGGGAAGCGTGCAGAGTTAAAAAACCTTCCTGAAGAAGTGGTGCTTGTAACCCACGATCTGAGACCCTCAGAGGCTGCGGCCCTGGATGTGAAAAAGATAAAGGGCTTCGCCACCGAGGTCGGCGGCAGAACGTCGCACACCGCCATACTGGCCCGCGCACTGGGTATACCGGGCGTGGTTGGCCTGGGCAGCATAACCACCGAGATCTACCCCGGCGACACGGTCATCATCGACGGGAACAAGGGCCTTGTAATAGTAAGACCCGATGAAGACACAATAAAAGAGTACGAAGAGATAGGAAAGACAATACACGTATTCGAGACCAAGCTTACTCAAGAACTGCAGGACCAGCCGGCCGAGACACCGGACGGCAGGGAGATATCAATCCTGGGAAACATTGATTTCCCCAGGGAGATAAAGACCTTCCAACGTTATGGCGCCCGTGGTGTCGGACTGTACAGGACGGAATACCTTTTCCTTGAGGCGGACAAAACCCCCAACGAAGAGCACCATATCAAGTCCTACATGGACTCCGTAGAGCAACTCGGCACGATGCCCATCGTTGTGAGAACGGTGGACCTGGGGGCCGACAAGTTCTTCAACGGTAGCGACTATAAGGAGTCTAACCCGTTTCTCGGTTGCCGCTCTATACGCTACTGTTTTGAGCATCCAAACCTGTTCAGCACCCAGTTGAAGGCGATACTCAGGGCGTCCGCCGCAAAAAAGAACATAAAGATACTGTTCCCGCTTATATCCTCCCTGCAGGAGTTCCTTAAGGCGAAGGACATGGTAAGAGAGGCGATGGACGAGCTGGACAGACGTGGACTGCCCTTTGACGAAAGCTTACCTCTGGGGATTTTGATAGAGGTGCCGTCATCCGTTCTGATAGCCGATGTGCTGGCGAAGGAAGCGGACTTTTTCAGCATCGGCACCAATGACCTGGTACAATACTCTCTGGCTATTGACAGGGACAACGAGACCGTAGCCAAGATGTATTGCCCGGCGCATCCTGCAATACTGAGACTGCTCAAGATGACCATTGAGGTGTCTGAAGACAACGATATACCCGTGTCAATGTGCGGCGAGATGGGGAGCGAACTGGAATACCTGGTGCTCCTGATGGGTTTGGGCCTGACGGAATTTAGCGTGTCCCCACCCACAATAATCCCCGCGCTAAAGAAGGTTATAAGAACTATTACATATGAGGTGGCCAGGGAAGTGGCGGACGAAGTCTCCAGTTTTGCCGACCCGGAGAGGTCGGTACGCTATCTGAGAGACATCACCAGGGAGATTCTCCCGGAAGCTTTCTAGACAACGCGCCATTTACCCGGCTTCCCGGCGTTAGCCCCAGGCAAATTTCTTTAAGTGCAAGAACAAACTACTGTAGAAAAGGCCCGACACATAAGGACCAGGCTAAGGTTCCGGAAAACCGGAATCCTCAGGTTCATATCTCATCATGACCTGATGAGGGTGTTCGAACGGGCCATCAGGAGGGCAGAAATACCCATATGCATGAGTCAGGGCTTCAACCCCCGGCCGAAGATGTCTTTCCCTACGGCCCTGGCCCTGGGTATAGAGGGTGTCGACGAAATTGTAGACCTGGAACTCTCCCATTGGATTGCTCCGCAGAAGATACTTGAACACCTGCAGGGACATCTCCCGCCGGACCTCAAGATAACGTCTGTAGAACCGGTCGCGCTGAAGAGCCACTCCAAGGTCGAAGAGCTGGTCTATAGAATCGAAGGGCGCCCCCTCAAAAAAATTACAGAGAAAGAGATTACCGGATTTCTGGCAAAAAAAGAGTTTCGAGTTTCGAGAGATAAGAAGGGCAGGAGAAAGCTTCTCAACATTCGCTCCTCCATAGTATCCATCACGCAGGAAGACGACGTCCTCCTGCTGAGGCTCAGACCCGCCATCGAGGGCACGGCACGTCCAGACGAGGTGCTGGAGGCCCTTGGACTAAGAATGGACGTGGACACTACACTGAGGATAACAAGAAGCGCCGTCCGCCTCTCTCTCTAAGGAGGACAACCAAGACTATGGCTAAGAAAATGCTGATTAACGTCGTCGAACCTGAAGAAAGCCGCATCGCCATCCTCGACGACAAGACGCTGGAAGAGCTCTACATCGAGCGCATCTCCAAGGGGCAAGCGGTAGGCAACATATACATGGGCAGGATATCCAACGTAGAGCCCAGCCTGGACGCCTCCTTTGTGGATATAGGGCTGAAAAGAAACGGCTTCCTTCACGTAAGCGAGGTGCTGGATACTACCGGCAAGACGGAAGAGAAGCCTGAGAAAGGCAGGGGCAGGAGGGAACATAAACGTATACAATCCCTGCTGAAACCGGGCCAGGAGCTTCTTGTGCAGGTGATAAGAGAAGGGGTCGGAGAAAAGGGGCCAAGCCTCACCACCTATATAAGCCTCCCGGGCCGTTACCTGGTACTCATGCCGTACACCTCAAGACATGGCGTATCAAGAAAGATTCTCGAAGAAGAGGAACGGTCACGGCTTAAACAGATTATCAAAGAATTAAAACCCCCGGCTAATATGGGCCTAATCGTTCGAACAGCGGGAACAGGCCAGACCAAGAGGGAACTCTCGAAAGACCTTAATTATTTGCTTCGCCTTTGGAAGGCGGTAGAGGAGCGGACGACGCACAGCCTTGTCCCCTCACTAATGTACCAGGAAAGTGACCTGGTCATTCGGACCATCAGAGATATCTTCTCCTCCGACATCAAAGGAATAATTGTCGACTCTCACGATACCTATGAAAAGACAAAGGATTTCCTGAAGCAGATAATGCCAAAACACGAAAAGATAGTAAAGTTTCACAGGGCAAGGGTGCCTATCTTCCACAAGTATCGTATTGAAGAGGAGATAGAACGGATTAACGAGAGAAAGATACCGCTGAAACTAGGAGGCTCCCTGGTCATAGAACCCACAGAGGCCTTGGTGGCGATAGACGTCAACAGCGGACGGTTCAAAAAGGGTGCGGACCCCGAAGAGACCGCCTTCAGAACCAACATGGAGGCAACGGCCGAAATAGCCCGACAAATTCGTTTGCGCGACCTGGGCGGAGTTATTATAATAGACTTTATCGACATGCAGCAGGAGGCCCATAAGCGGGCCGTGGAGCGGGCCTTAACGGAAGAGCTGAAGAAAGACAGGGCGCGCACCAAGACGCTCAAGACGTCCAAGTTCGGCATCATTGAGCTGACCAGGCAGCGCATTAAGCACAGCATCAGAGACGTGCTGCACGAGTCCTGTCACGAGTGTAAAGGCTCGGGGCTCACAAAGACGCTGGAAAGTCTTAGCCTTAAGATTATGAGAAACATAAGGTCCGTACTTGACGATAAGGAACTTAAGACCATAGAAGTTGTGGCAGACTCTGAGGTTGTACAGTTTCTACAGAACCAGAAAAGAAGAGATGTGTCTGAACTCGAAGACCACTACAACAAGAGAATAATCATAAAAAGCAACGTGGGAAACGGGTGGAGAAGCAGCGATATCAAGATGAGCTACTACGGTTCAGACGGAAAGCAAATGACCCTGTAAAGGAGAGAGGCCGGACACGTGTACGCAATAATAAAGGACAGAGGCAAACAGTACAAGGTGGAGCCGGGACAAAGCATCTTAATCGACTTTGTCGCAGACCGGAATGACGCCGACCA
>JAUVQR010000027.1 GCA_030598065.1 Planctomycetota bacterium
GCTACGTGGTCACCGCGAGTCTCATACTGTTTGCCGTCTCTACCGCCATAAGCTGGTCGTATTACGGCGACCGCTGCGCCCAGTATCTGTTCGGGCCCGCGGCGCTGTTCCCTTACCGGTGCGTCTACCTCGCGTTCTTGTTCCTCGGGGCCATGACGCAACTGCGGTTCGTGTGGGGCTTTTCCGACATCGCCAACGGGATGATGGCCTTCCCGAACTTGATTGCAATTATAGCGCTCAGCCCGGTAGTGGTGTATCTCACCAGGGACTATTTCTCCCGGCACCATAAGAGGATACGCCGATGAAACGCTCCGTTATCCATACAGATATGCGCCGACCCGGCAGGCTTGTGGCGGGTTTTACCACCTTCATGGTAGTGACGGCCGGCTGCATCGGCGTCCTGCTGTTCGTCTTTGAACAGGTGAACGCGCTAACCGTCTTGAACGCCGTAATCCTGCTGTTCGTGTTCATCATTGGTTTAATGAAGGTCAACCCGACCGGCTGGTACGGCGTGGTGTACGGCTCCGCGGCCAACGCCCTGGTGTTCTTTATCTCCTACTGCCTTGTCGTTAACGACTATGAGATTAATTACATGTACGCCATCGGCTTCGCGGTCTGCATGTTCACGGTGGGGTATTACGCCAGGGTACCCGTCCAGGAGCTACACGGCCTGTCCAAGGGCCCCGACCGGCTTGAAAAGGAAGATTTCCCGCATATTACAAAGGAAGAGGTGATGTGAGGTTCCGAACCGCCAACCTCCAGAGCCACAGTCTGGTTACCCCCCCCCTTGGCGCAATTTCCTAATGGAGTCCGACCCTGAGCCGTGGTAGCGTTTTAGCTGATACGACACTATTATTCCTGACAAAAGTGCTTGTAGAGCGGTGGCTCAGGAGGTATAACATGCTTAGGCCACAGGGCTCGCTGGTTTCAAGGACTGTCGATAATAATACTGAGGAGGGGAATTATGCCGTCTATCAAGAAAATCGTAATAGCCATTGTCGTGATATTTGTCTTACTTACAGTGCTGGAGCTAATGGGCATAATAGACTACTGCCCGGCAATATAGCTTGATGCAGCGGCATGTTTTTATCTGGCGATGAGTTAAAGCCCCTTTCAGCGGTCTTTTCCGCTTCGGGTGTTATATGGCCATCCTCGTGACGGAAGATGTGCCATGCATGATGTTCCTCTATTTCACCGCCAGGGTGACTGCGAAACACGTTCTTCTCGTTTACGTCTGTGTCTGCGTCTACGTCTGCATCTACGCCGTCGGGGGCAACAATCTTAATCCCTGACACCTTTTTCTGTAGCTGGGAGACATATCGCCACGTTAGCCAACCTCCCGGCGCTAACCAGGGGGCTGGTCCGTCCCTTGCATGACTCACATTACTTCCCCGAAGATTGACTTCGTATGCAATCCGCATAAAATGAAGGTTATAGTGTGATTATTGCTCATAATCCCTTGTCTCCAAGATTCTGACTGAAGGAGGGTCTCTCTTGCTTCGCATCTCAACACCACATGGGTTTCTTTTGCCTGGAATTCTGTTGTTTTTCAGCCTGGTTTTTCTTCCCTCAACTACCGTGCAGGGTACGGTAGAGACAGCGGCGAAGGTCTCTCTGGTCGACGTCAAATGCTCCAAATGCCACACGCTGAGGCGAATATTCCTGATGCCGAGGCCGGAGAACGAATGGCCCGAGACGATACAGAGGATGGCGGATAAGAACCCCCAATGGATAAGCGCAGAAGAGGTGAAGCTGATTGAGGAAGAGATTCTCAGCACGCGGTCCGACCGGGTTAAGGCCATCACCGACGAGCGGCAGGATTATGATGACGCGAGGCTGCTGTTCATAGACCGCTGTTCTTCATGCCATTCTGTAAACAGGGTGCTGCTCAAGGCCAAGACGCCTGCGGAGTGGAAAGAGACGGTGGAGCGTATGCGCTCGGAAGCAAGGGACTGGATATCCAAGGAGGATGGCGACCGGATAGCGGCACTATTGGCAAAAAGGGCGGAGATACTGAAGGAAGACAAGGGGGGCGATATATTTGTGTCAAAATGCCTTGTCTGCCACCCCGGTGAGAGAATCCTTCTGGAGACCCACGACAAGACCGGATGGCAGGCGATTGTGACCAAGATGCGCGCTATAGCGCGAGACAACCTTCCCATGGCAAGGTTCGGCAACGAAGAGGCCAAGATGATAGTAGACCTCCTGGTGAAGACGCAGGGGCCGGAGAGCCGAAAAAAGCCCGGCGGCTGACCCTTACTTCGCGTGCCGCCGGTCTACGATAAGGCGCCGGGGATTTACACGTTAAATCTAAAGTCAATCATGTCTCCGTCCTGGACCTGGTAGGCCTTACCCTCAAGTCTTACAAGCCCTTTTTTTCTGGCTTCCGCAATCGAGCCATACTCGTTAAAATCCTTATACGAAACCACTTCTGCCCTTATGAACCCTCTTTCGATATCAGAGTGTATCTTGCCTGCCGCCTTTTTCGCGCTGGTGCCATGTTCTACCGTCCACGCCCTAACCTCGTCCTTTCCTACCGTAAGAAAGGATATAAGGCCAAGGTGTCGGTAGCAGAGATGGATGAGACGGTACATCGTCGGCTCCTCAATGCCGAGGTCCTCCAGGAAAGCCTTCGCCTCCTCCTCGCCCAACTGAGCAATCTCCATCTCAATCTTGCCCGCTGACGCTATTACGGGAAGCCCGAATTTCTCTTTTATGGGTGTTTCCGCGGGGTCATGCTTCTTGACAAAATCTTCATGCACGTTCAAAAGCATTACCTCAGGCTTTATCGAGATGAACTGCAGGTGCCTCAGTGCAACCTTCTCGTCATCGGTAAAGTCAAACTTCCTCAGTGGCGTCTCCTGCTCCAGCGCGTCCTTACAGCGCAGCAGCACCGCCCTTTCTTCCTCGTTTACCAGCTGCTTCTTGCCCTTTTTCTCCAGTTCCCCCATCCTCTGCAGCCGCGTCTCAACCAGTTCAAGGTCGGAGAAGACAAGTTCCACCTCAACCGTCCCCGCGTCTCCCTGCGGGTCTACGTTACCCGATGGGTGCGCTACCGATTCATCCTCAAAGGCCCTAATGACATGCACCACGGCGTCAACGTCCTTAATCATCTCCAGCGCCTTCCTGTTCTGCCGGACGTCTCCCTTTGTTATGCCAAGGTAGTCAATGTACTCAACGGTCGCGTGAACCACCTTTTTTGGCTTATATATGCCGGCCAGGACCTCCAGCCGCGCGTCCGGCACCTTTACAACGCCGAGATGCGGCTCCGCCTCCTGCGTGGGATAGTTTGTCACTGAGACGTCTTGCCCCGTAAGGGCGTTGAAGATGGTGCTCTTGCCTGAGTTTGCCAGTCCTATCAGACCAATCTTCATCTCTATCCAAACCTCTTTTCTTGATTGGTTGCGTCGTTCTTTGTCACTTCCCGGCCCTCGCAAAAAAAGACAAGACTCCAAGCTCCATTGAACAACTACCGGGAGAGTACTCATGGGAACATAGGTGGGAGACGTTACTTCTTCTACAGATACAGAAGGCAAATATGGCGGAGGGAGTAGGATTCGAACCCACGGTGCGCGAAGCGCACAGCAGTTTTCAAGACTGCCGCCTTAGTCCACTCGGCCATCCCTCCTCAGGGGCATTTCCACCTGCAGACCTCGTCAAGAACCTTCTCTTCCACGAATATCGGCGTCTTCCTCTGCATCGCGATGGCGATAGCGTCGCTGGGGCGGGAGTCTATCTCTACCAGCTCTTTATCGCCGCTTCTATGCACCAGCAGCTTGGCATAAAAGGTGTTGTTTTTCAGGTCGTTAATGATAACCTGCGAGAGTCCAGCCCCAAGTTCTTCTATAATACTGTTTACGAGGTCATGTGTCAGTGGTCTTGGCGTCGGTATCTCTTTTACCGCCCGGTCTATGGCCCACGCCTCGTGAAGACCGATGACTATGGGAAAACTCCGTTGTCCGTCGGACTCCTTCAGCACTATAACCTGGTGGTCGCTGGTCTCGGAAATCATTATCCTGGCCAACTCCATCTTAACCATAACCGTTGCTCCTAAGGGACTTGCGTACCTATTGCTTTCTGCAATTCTAGCATTGAGTGTGGCACTGTCAACCATCTTTTACAATTAAAAATTGGTTGATAAAATGCTCTTTTTCTGCTAAAGTTCAGATTTGTACAAGCTGTTGGATTTTCGACACTCTAAAATGATGGGGGTCACCGTGGCAGATACCGCCAAAGACGTTATAGCACATCGTAAGATAGACCTGAAAGGCGAGGTGTGCCCTTACACCTTTGTGAAATCAAAGCTTGCGCTGGAAGACATGGAGGTCGGCGAGGTGCTTGAGGTGGTGGTAGACCACGAGCCTGCCGCCGAGAACGTACCCAAGAGTATGAAAAACGAGGGGCAAACGGTGCTAGCCGTAGAAAAGATAAACGATGCCGAGTGGAAGATGGTATTCAAGAAGGAGACGGATTAGGGTATGGAGTTTTCAGAAGAACAGATAAAGCACTATTCCAGGCACATCATCTTGAACGAGGTGGGTGGAAGGGGGCAGAAGAAACTGCTCAATTCCAAGGTCTTTCTGGTCGGTGCCGGCGGGCTGGGCTCACCGGCCGCATTCTACCTGGCGGCAGCCGGTGTAGGGACCTTGGGCATAGTGGACGACGACGACGTTGACCACTCAAACCTTCAGCGCCAGATCCTCCATACGTACAAGGACGTAGGTTTCCCGAAGACCCTGTCCGCGAAGGCCACCTTAGAGGCCATAAACCCGGACGTGGAGGTGGTTCCCTATACGCAACGGCTCACTTCGGAAAACGCAATGGATATTATAAAGGATTACGACGTCATCCTTGACGGCTCCGACAACTTTCCCACAAGATACCTTGTCAATGACGCCTGTGTGCTGATGGGGAAGCCACTTTCCCACGGCTCTATATTTAAGTTTGAAGGGCAGGCCACTACTATCGTACCCGGCGAGACGCCCTGCTACAGGTGTCTTTTTGAGGAGCCGCCGCCGGCCGACCTGGTGCCGTCCTGTCAGGAGGCGGGTGTGCTCGGCGTGTTGCCCGGCGTAATAGGGTGTATCCAGGCCACCGAGGTGATAAAGCTTCTGCTTGGCAAGGGTAAGCTTCTGAAGGGACGGCTGCTGCTCTACAACGCGCTGACCATGGAGTTCAGTAATGTACGAATCCGCAAGAACCCCAAATGCCCGGTCTGCGGAGAGAATCCGACTATCAAAGAACTTATAGACTATCAGGAGTTCTGCCAGGTACACTCTTAACGGAGCATAGGAAACCGCAATATGGCAAAGATCGGTATGCTACTGACGCTCGGCCCCTACCAGTATGAGAACTGGGAAACGGCATGCAACATTGCAGACGCTGCCCTCGACAAGGGTTCTGAGATACAGATGTTTCTTTACCTCGATGGCGTGTATAATCCGATAAAGTTGCAGACCTTTCCGGACATGCCCGTAGTGCCCAAGGACCGCTTTGCAGAACTGGTGAAAAAGGGCGCGACTATCATCGCCTGCGGAGTTTGCGTGAACGCCCGCGGCCTTGAAAAGGGTAAGGACTACATCGAAGGCGTGACGGTAGGCGGGCTGCCGGACTTTGCCGAGATGGTAAGTGAAGTGGACCGTCTTATCACTTTATAAGGAGCTTCCAGTGGCACAGCGGAAAGTGCTGGTAACGTTGAACCAGGCCCCCTTTGGCAACATCTTTTACACCGAAGGGTTGAGAGCCGCGGTGGGAGTTACAAGCGGCATTGACGAGAACATAGTCGTTGTGGCCTATATCGGTGACGGCGTTTACTTTACCCTCCACGGAGTAGACAGGAACGACACGGAGAGGTATTTTTCCACCCTCCAAAAGCAGGGCAGCAAGATGATCGTGGAAAAAGAATCCCTTAAAGAGCGCGGACTCAAGGAGAGGGATGTTGCCACCGACTTCGAGATACTTTCACGGAAGGAGCTTTCGGCGGAAATCCAGGCGGCAGACTTTGTAATGGACTTTTAGAGGAGAGAACCTTAGTGGCCAATCTGTACCTTATAAACAAGACGTACGGAGAAAACGGCCTTAACCTGGCGAAACTGGACGCCGACGCCAAGGTAGTGCTCATCCAGGACGGTGTTTACTTCAACGTCAGGCGCTTTGTGGGTTCAAAGGTAAAGGTCTACGTATTACAGAATGACGCCGAAAAAAGGGGCCTGATAGACCGCCTCCATGAAGACATGGAGCTTATAGACTACGGCCAGCTTGTAGACCTTATAATCCAAAATAAAGTCATAAACTTTGCGTGACAAGGACTTCTCCTGAGAAATGACCTCCCTGGGCGATAAACCGCCGGCACAGTCGGTAGATATCCGTGGAAAGATGTGCCCGTATACCCTGATAGAAACCAGGGACTCCCTGAAAGGCCTTTCAACGGGGCAGGTCCTGGAGGTGGTGTGCGACTACGAGCCGGCTGCAAAGAACACAATCCCCAACTTCTGCCAAAAGAAGGGCTATCCTATGGAAATCTCCCAGGAGTCCGATAGCCTCTGGAAGATTCTTATAGAAAAGGCGGACTAGCCCACTTTTTTTGTCTGCGTCTGCGTCTACCGCTGGAACAATACGCCCTTTCGGGCTTCGCTTTTCAGGCTTAGCTTTACCGACATGAAGGAACATAGACCTTGGAACAACACCCGAATCTATTTCTAGCGGCAGAGACCCTCGCGCTCTCCATATTTGCCGTTGGCATCCTCGCCCATATAGGCTTCTGGCTCCAGGGCTCGCTCTCAAGGACAAACGCAGGAACTCCCGGCGCAAGGCTATACTTTCTTATCGGTTCCCTGGGCAGCGTGATTCTCAGCAGGGGGTTTTTCCGTCTCTTTTCTCGCGACGTCGTGCTGGGAAAGACGCTGCTGCCGAGAGACCCTACAAGGTGGCCCATGCACTTCCCGCTGGCGCTGGGGTTTTGCATATTGTTCTTCATAGGCAGTCTGGGCAACCAGTTCACCGACTGGGGGCTTATCAATCTAGACAAGGACAGGCCCTGGTTTGCGTTTGTAAATGACGCCGCCGGGCTGCTGTTGTTGTTCGGCCTGCTGCTGGCCCTGCACAGGCGCTATCTCTTGAAACTGCCTTATTTAAGGACGTTTCTGGACGACAGGGTGTTGATTACGCTGCTGCTGGTGTCCCTTGTAAGCGGATACGTTGTTGAGGCGCTACGCCTGTCGTCGGGTGGCCTGGATTCGAGGGCGTCTTTTGTCGGTTCACGTGTCGCAACACTTTTTTCAGCCGGCGAGGCCAGCAAAGACTTACACATGTACGTCTGGTGGTTCCATGCACTGGTCTCTCTCACGTTTTTCGCGTACATACCTTATTCCAAGGCGTTTCACGTATTTGTCACGCCGCTGACCCTGCTGCTCAACTCGCTGGACCACAAAGACTCCTTCGTTTCCATTGACCCGTCCGGCAATACCCCAAACTTCACCGTCAAGCAGCTCATCGAATTTTCGGGATGTACCAGCTGCGGAGAATGCATCAGGGTCTGTGAGACCTACAAGAACCGTGAGGTTGACGCAATAGCGCCGCTCATAAAGCTTAAGGAGATGAAAAGCAACTTGCTCAACAAATACGCCCCTGCGTGGGCGTCAAGACTGCTGGGCGGAAAGAAGTACTCCGAGGAGGACCTCTTCACGCTCTCAGAGGCGGCATTCCGTTGCACTTTATGCGGCTACTGCACAAAGGTCTGCCCCTCCAGGATAGACCTTCAGAACATGTGGTACTCTATAAGGCAGGAATATTCTACAGGAACCGGGAAATTCCCGAAGGGTTTTGGCCACATCAAAGACGGCGTTGACAGCGAGGGCAACATATTTAACTACCCGAACGTCGAACGGTCGTTGTGGGTAGACTTCCTTGATGTCGATCCACCTTCGCATTATGAGGAGGGACTTCAAAAGAGCAAGGCAAAGGTGCTGTATTATGTGGGCTGCGTGTCCAGCTTCTCTCCGCTGGCACAGGACATACCCCAGGCGTTTGCCTCGCTACTAATCAGGGCGGGCGTTGACTTTACCATCCTGGGGGCGGGCGAGATATGCTGTGGTTTCCCACTGAAGGCCGCCGGCATGAAGGGTCCGTTGGTTGGGCTCAGAACACATAACATAAATAAACTAAAAGAGATAGGCGCGGACACGGTCATCTTTAACTGCCCGTCATGCTATATGACGTGGAACGTCGAATATTCTCCCTTCCTAGAAAATATCACGCTGAAACACTCCACCCAGTTCCTGAAGGAGCTGCTGGTGGAAGGCAAACTCAGTCTTAAGAAGAACGGGATAAGGGTCACCTATCACGACCCCTGCGACCTGGGCAGAAACTCGGGTATTTATGAGTCGCCGAGGGAGGTCTTGAGATCAATCCCCGGCATTGATTTTCGTGAGATACGTGACAACAGGTCTAACAGCATCTGCTGCGGAGGAGGCGGGGTACTGGAGGCAGCAGACCCCAATATGGCCTCTGAAATATCTTACAAAACTTATCAGAAATTCCTGGACACAGGCGCTGAAGTCCTTGTGGTCGCGTGTCCGCAGTGCAAGCGCATGTTTCAGGGCGCACAGAAACACCTCAGCGGCAAGATGAAGGTAATGGATATCACAGAACTTCTTCTCACGTCCATTTAACACAAGACGAGGGCACCCATATGGCCAAGTTCGAAAAGATATTCCTTCCAGACGAGTGCTACTATGACCGAAAGGACCACCTCTGGGCGAAGATAGAGGGAGACAAGGTGAGGTTCGGCCTGAACCAGTTCGGACAGAAGGCGGCAGGCACCGTAGCCTATATCAAATTGCTTCCTGTGGGCAGGTCGGTAAAGAAAGGCCGCTCGTTCGGCTCGCTGGAGGCGGGGAAATATATCGGCCCGTTAAAGGCCCCTGTGGGCGGGAAGATTGCCGAGCTCAACCAGGAGGTCCTTGACGACCCGCACCTTGTAAACACCGACCCGTACGGCAAGGCGTGGTTCGTTGTGGTAGAACCTGACAATCTGGAAGAAGACCTTAAGGACCTGGTTCAGGGTGCCGCGGACATCCAATCGTGGCTTGAGCAGGAATATAAGGATTATCTCGATAAGGGGCTGTTTGCAGAGGCTGATGAAGATAAGGAATGATGCATGGGCGGCACAAACGGGAACCTTCATTCAGCGGCCAGAATACCACGGGTCGTCACTATGAACCTTAAATCCCCGTCTTTACGGCGAAAAGAGTCATAACAATGCGTAGGCAAGGCCAAATCGTCTTCTATGCCCCCGGGCTCAAGCGTTACTCTACGGAGGAATTTGCCCAAAAAAGAACCCAGAATTTCTTGCCGGTTAGCATAACAGGCAAAAATTGTACACTAAACTGCGACCACTGCGGCGCCCAGCTTCTCAGGCACATGAGAACAGTCACCACCCCGGAGAAACTCCTTGAGACCTGCCGGGGTATCGCCTCTAGCGGGACCACGGGGGTATTGATATCGGGCGGTTGCGACGCGTCCGGGCGCGTACCTCTGGACGATTTCTTCGGCGCAATGGGAGAGATTAAGAGAAACCTGGGGCTGAAGGTCTTTGTCCACTCCGGTCTGGTGGACGAGAGGCAGGCAAGGGGACTCAGCGCATCGGCCGTGGACGCCGTACTGATAGACATAATCGGCAGCAATGAGACCATCCGTACGGTATACCATCTCGATGCCGGAATTGATGACTATGATGCCTCTATGCGGCTTCTTACCAGACACGGAATACCGGTGATGCCCCATATCGTCCTCGGTCTCCACTACGGCGTGCTGAAAGGCGAGATGGCAGCCCTGAGAATTGTTTCAAAATATAATCTGAAGGCCCTGGTAATTGTGATACTTACGCCCTTTCTGGGCACGCCTATGGAGGACGTCAGGCCGCCGAGTGTTGAAGCAGTGAGAAACTTCTTTGCAGAGGCACGTTCGCAAATATCTTCCGCCCCCGTTATCCTGGGCTGTGCCCGCCCAATGGGTGAGTACAAACAGGCCGTTGACAGGTTGGCAATAGACGCCGGCTTTGACGGCATCGCCTTCCCGGCGGAGGGAGCGGTCGCGTACGCCCGCGGCAAGGGCCTGGAAACGGTCTTTGTGGAGAGCTGCTGCGGGCTTGAGATACCGGAGCCTTGTCCGGGCTGAGAGATTGTGGTACACATATATTCCGCTATTCTGCAAGGAACTGCGTTTTTCAAACAACCACTCTTTTTGCCAGAGGGGAGGAAATGACTTGGAAAAGACCCTCCACAGCGAAATGATCTACTCCGGGAGGAGGCTTAGGCTACACAGGGATGACGTGGAGCTTCCCAACGGAACCCGCACCGTCAGAGAGGTCATATTCCATCCGGGTTCCGTGGCCATCGTGCCGGTAACCAAAGAAGGCGATGTTTTCCTGGTAAAACAGTTCCGTTACCCGGTTGGTACGGAACTCTACGAGATACCCGCAGGAACACTCGAGAAAGGGGAAAGTCCGGAGCACTGCGCCGCACGCGAGTTGAATGAGGAGGTCGGCCTGATCGCCAGGAAGATTGAGAAGCTGGGGCGGTTCTACGTATCTCCCGGAATAATGAACGAGGAAATGCACCTTTTCAGGGCGACCAACCTGATAAAGACCGGCCGGGAGCCGGAAGAGGGTTTGACGGTGGAAAGAATTAGACTGAGCCAGGCAGTCGACAAGATTAAGAAAGGCGAAATAATAGACGCAAAGACAATCTGCGGAATATTCTGGGCGGTTTGGGGTATGCCACAAAAAGAAACGTATTAGGTGTGAGGTGTGGTTGAGGAGCGGGTATTGCGCGGCCCGGGCAGCGGCTGTTGCCGCTAAAAGCCGCTCAACACTTCCGGCTGACTACGGAATCTGCCAGGTCCAGCAGTGCCGTCTTGCTCTCCGACTCCGGCAGCGGGGCAATATCTTCCTTGGCATCTTCAATGTACTTTCTGGCCC
>JAUVQR010000011.1 GCA_030598065.1 Planctomycetota bacterium
CCCACCTCAATCCTCCCCCCCTCAATCCTCCCCCCCTCAATGGGGAGGAAAGAACGGCTAAAAAGCTCCAGCATATTGCACTATTTCTTTGAGAAAAAATACACCCATGATTTTATCACAAAGAACGGGAGGCACAAGGGGAGGGTTGGTTAGCAGCTATTTTTGTGCGGGTATCTTGATGAACCGGCCGTAAAGGCAATTCATGAATTGCCCATACATTAATCACATACGTCAATGCAGCACCCCCAGCCAGTCTTTCAGCAGGAATATCATGCGGCCTATCAATAAACTCATACGGCCCATGACGGTGTAGCCGAACGAGGCGCCGAAGCTTACCATCAGGAAATATATACCTATCTTGGAGGCGACGCCCACCGGGCCCTTGTGCTCGACCGAGAAGAGAAAATATAGCAGGACGGTAACGACCCCCACCAGTATGAAGATGCCGTTCACGCTGGCGTATACCGATTCGCCGCCGTAGAACAGGGGACGCATCGACGGCTCAAGCTGTTTCAGTATAAACGTGTGTATGTAGTTCGGTATTGTCAGCCCGGCCCCCAGTCCCACCATGAAGGCGAACGACCACCGACTCAACCACGAGAGTTGCGTCGATATCCTCAGCAGCATAAAGACGCCCAAGATTAAGGGCACGATTACGATATATTCCGGTTTCGCTGCCTCCGAGAATATCGGCACGAACAGCGAGTCATAGATGTCCGGCTTCAGGGCGCTGAACCAGGTTATCATGACGGTGTAGCCCAGCGCCACGCCCACGTACAGGTTCTCGGCTATCTTGAAGGCTGGGTTGTCCTTATACAGGAAGCTGTACATGGCCAGGGTAAGCCCCACGGCTATCATGATGCCAAAGCTGTTCCAGTTCACCTCGAAGCTGCCCACCGAGAAGAAGAAGGCGTTTACCGCCACAAAGGTTATCAGCGTCCCGACCAGTATCCAGAAGTCCACTCCCCTTCTCATCTCCCCTGCCTCCCTCTGCCCCTGCGCACGGTGCGGAACCCGCCGCTTGCAAAGAAGACGGCGTTGCTGAAGATGACGAATACCACTACCAGGGCGTGTGTCACGCTCTGCGGCCGCATCCCCTCGACCGCCTGCGCTGGAAAATCGACCAGCACCTCGTACTCGGCGGCGCCCTTCAGACCGGCCATAAGGCCGTTTATCTGGTCCGAGTCAAGGAACGGGTAGAGGTCCGGGCCGATGACGGCCGTGCAGCCTGCGGCCATCGGGAACTTGTACTTCTCCTTCCCGAACGCTATCCATGTCTCGACGCTTGCGCCCGCGGCAAGGTCGATGAAGTAGTCAAGGTCTCTTAGCGACTCAACGCCCTGCAGGGCCGGCAGCGTCCTTGTGTCGTTTCCGTAGAAATCCGTGGGGAACGCGGTGTAGAGGTTTTCGCCCATGTTTATGATTAGTGAGGCCACTCCGGGCTTATAACCCAGGAAGACGTAGTCTTCCCCCGGCTTCTTGCCGTACTGCTCCGCGATGGAGACCAGCGCCTGTTCCGCCAGCCCGGTTCCGCCGGGCCATAACGTCAGGCCTATCACCTTTTGATTCTGGCGGTAGGTATGGTGCAACAGGGCGAGGGCCATCGGTTGTAGCTCCTCCTTGGCCGCCGGGTCGTAGTCGAACGCTATCATAATATGCGACCCCGGAGGCAGGCCCTCTATCTTGTCATATATGTCCTTTACCGGGGGGGTGGCCGGAATCGGTAGCTGGAAGCTTAACAGCAGCGACACGATGACCGCGATTGCCACCAGGACGAATATTATGCGCCTGTCTATGTTAACCAGCTTTTCCAGCAATCAGTCGCCTCCCCCAAGGTATTGTCTCTCGATGGCGAAGATTATCTTTACGGAGGTGGCTATTGCGCCCAGGCTTACCCCCAGCAAGATGCCCCTCTTGGCCGCAAGGTTGGGCACGCTCATTATCCAGTCGGCGGCCACCGGCAGGTGTTCGGATATCAGCGCCCCAAGGGGCACCCTGCCCAGCATCACTATAATCGCGGCCACCAGCAGCAGGGCGGATTCGACCGTCCTGGCCCTGAACGTCCTGTAGGCGGCCGAGGCCATGAAAAAGGCCAGGATGGAGAATATTGTGGCTCCGGCGGGGACCTGGACATATATATATAACCAGTCGAACATGGTGTCTTCTTTCTTGTTGAGCCAGAACCCTTCACCCCCGTTGTAAAGCCCAAAGCCGAGCATCAGCGCGGCCCCGATAAAGACGAAGATGCTGTAACCCCAACCCGCCACCTTGAACCTGATACGGCTGTAGTGGAGATGGAAGAGACTGTAGGCGCCGATGAACACGGCGAAGCCCGCGATTATCTTGTCCCACCGTGTCATCAGCTCCAGATAATCGTTGGAGAGCTGATGTGGCACGTAGTACTGGAAGACCATGGATATGCCCAGAACGAAGCATATGACCAGCGGTATAGTCCTTCTCAGCAAATGCACGTCTTATCTCCTGCTGTAAAAGTTGTTGCGCCGTTAGGCGCACACCAATCCCGTATCTAACCGGTTAAGAATTAAAAGCCGGTGAACAGATGCGTCACAAAATTTATGCCCACGCTTGATAGCACGGTCCCGAAGAACAGCGCCGCTATAATGACCGCCTTGCCGATGTCCTGTGCGCGGAGGCTGCCCATCAGCATAGGCTCCCTTGAGAGGTAGGCGCTTGCGGCGTACAGCTCCTCTCCCATCAAGGTGTAGTCGCACGTGGTGATGAAAAACGGTAGCTGTGTGTAGGAGTCCGTGGCGGCTATCTGAATAGCCCCCGTCGAAGCGCCTGTCTCGGCCAACAGCAGAGACTCGGCGTAAAAGAATCCGATAAAGAAGTTTGCGGCCGTCTTCTCTCTGGTCATTATACCGCTTACCGCGACCACGTAAGGGAACTGTTCGGAGGCGACCATAACCACGTTGTCCTCGTTGTAGGCGTCCGGCCTTCCGGCCTCCAGATACGACTCCTTCACCACCTCCTGGCTGACAGTCAAGACGATGGGGTCGTTATTTACCACCTTGAGGACCGTGTCGTATTCGGCCACCCTGGTCGCAATCCTGCCGAGTATGTTAATGGCCGCCAGGGTTGATATACTCCCTATGGGTGTCAGTCCGTGGACGAACAGCACCGGCCTGCCCATCTCCGTGGCCCTGCCCAGCGCCTCGTCAACCGCGTCAAGACCGCTTATCTTTCTTAGAAACATGCCCGGGTGCCGCCGGGCGTGGGATATGTAGAACAATACCAGCGCGGAAAATGCCAGCATAATCACCAGATTATTTATCTTGGAGATATTAAACCAGTTGCCCTTGCCACGCACGGACACTACCTTGTCAAGCTCGGCGATGTCACTGCCCCTGGCCATGACCAGTTTAAAATAATAGGTCGCGCCGTTGTTTTCTTCATTGTTGGCGTCGGGAAAGACCTTCCGTGGCTCAATCTCCACGAAATGAATGTTTCTGTATTTCTTGCGAAAGCCGAATATATGCGGGGCGTCGCTGGCGTAGCCTGTCGTTGAGACGAAGCCGGCGGCCTTCTCCCAGGGACCGTCTTCGGACCTTGAGATATAGACGATATACTCCACGTCCGGCGCGTCACTCGGTGAGACGTTCCAGCTGACGCCGATGCTGCCGCCGGAGTCGTCAGGGATGTCAAACGCCTTCAGGCCCCTGGGTAACACCAGGTCCGCGAATTTCTGTTGCTGTTGTTCCGGTTCCTCGGGCTGGGATTGCTGGAACTCTGATTCTTGTAATTCTGAGCCTATACTCATGTCTTCGGGCGTCACCACGTCCATGAACTCCTGTTCCTGGTATTGCGCGCCGGCGCCCGTACCGGAAAAGACGACTATCATTGATACGCAGAGCAGAAGTAGTATGGGCCTGACTCTTATGCCTTTGCAAGACCATATAAAGAAAGGTGACCGGTTAGCTACCGGTATCACCTGCGCAACCGTCATTCTGAGGGAGTGAAACGACCGAAGAATCCGGTGTCTTAGAGATTCTCCGCTTCGCTCAGAATGACATACGTTATTTGTGTACCTTCCCAGGTCTCTCATTTCAAATCGGTATAAAAAGATGCTTTAGAGCTGTATCATCTCCACGTTTGCCCGCGGTACGACAACGACAGAGTCATCAGGTAGTCTTATCTCCACCACCCTTACCTTGGTCTCGGTCTCTATTTCCTGTGGTTGCACCGGCAGGCCCTCAACCCTTCCGATAACCCCGAAATAGGGTTCCCTGATTATTCTTACCATATCACCCGGCTCCATACCACTCTCCGTTTCCGTCTCAGGCGACTCTCCGGAGGGTTCCGCACCCGCGCCCGCGACCGCGACATCTACGTGGGGGATGATTATTTCCGGCCTCAGGACGCCCGCGCGTATCTGCGTGGCGCCGTTTATGGAGGTCTTGGCGCCGGCGTTGTTCTTCAGGAGTTCAAACGTCTTTTGGGCCATGTCTATCTCGGAGAAACCCTCCGTAATCACCAGCGTGAACCCTATCTTCTCCGACCCGGTTATCGCCACTCCCAGGTCGTAGCCCAGTAGTTCTTTGAGGTCCTCGTCAAACAGGCCGCCGACCACAATGCCCTTAACGCCGACCTTCACCGCCTTTTTCAGCGCGTCCATGCGCACCACCGAGCCGCCGACAAGTATCTTGCCCTTGTGCTCCTTGGTGATGAGGTTTGGCGTCAACGGTTCGTCAGGTGATTTCACTACCAGCTCGAGAGGGCCGACGGCCTCGCCGCCTACGCCAAAAATGCCCTGGACAAAGGTCGCGACGGTTTCGACCACCACCCCTTCCCCCTCCATCACCTCTACCACCTTTCCGTCTATGTAGGCGGGAACCTCAAGGGGATTGGGCGGCTCTCTCAACAGGACCTGTCCTGTGATGGTTGATATGCTCTCTATGCTGCCCTTTATGGGTGAAAAACAGGTTGCCTTGAGCCACGAGATGAAGGACTTTGATTCCGCGATTATCTCGTTTTCCTCGACGTTGTCGCCTTCCTTCTTGATCATGTATTTGGCCACTTCGCCCGGCGGGATACCGAGGCGTCCGGCCGCGTTGACGGAGAAAACCTTGCCGGGCATGTCCGTCCTGGCGACTATAGTCTCCGCCTCCACCCTGTCGCCCACGCTGGCGAGCGTCTTGCCGGGCAGTGGAAGGATACGGTTCTTCCTCACCGTCACCCTGTCAGCAACCCTCAGTCCCGGTGTATATGCGTGCGCCATATTCTTACCCTAAAATCAGCCCTCTGAAAACCTCTGAATAATTGTCATTCCTGGCAGCAGGGGCACGTTGTCCGCCTCAGGCGGATACCCCTACCTGGATTCTTCCCTTCACTCAGAATAACAAACTGCGTTTGGGGGTGCCGCAGGGTTTTAACCCTGCGAAATAAACGTGCCCAGGGCTGAAGCCATGGGGCACCCACGAGATGCACCCTACATTATCAAGCAGAGCAAGCTCTGCCACCAGAAAAAAGTTTAGGCCGGGTACGTGTCAAGCGCCTTGGCCCAACTGGTGAGCTGGCGCACCCTTTTGTCCATGGCGTCAGGCATGAACAGCGGCCTGCCCCGGGCGTCAATTACGAGGCCTACCACGCCTCCCTTCACCTTTTGCTTTATTGCCGAACCCATCCCCCTGCCGACGTCAAAATGCCTTGTGGGGTTGACCTCGACTTCCGCCTCCTGGTCGGTGGATAGCGGGTACAGCTTCATCTCTCCATAGGTGAGTTCGTCCTGCACCGTCTTGCCGTCAGGCATCTTTATGGTCACCTTGAGGCACTTCTCGCCCGGCCGCTTTCTGGTGTTGATGACGGCTATGCAGGTGCCCAGGTACACAAGACAGTCCTTGACGAATACCTCCTGGGCGGCATCCGCGCAGATGGTGGAGAGCACCCCCAGGTGGGGCATCATGAATATGCTGTCGACGGCGATGCGCGTGACGCCCTGCGTCTCAAAGGCGTCTATAAGCATCATCATCGCCTGAGAGCGTCTCGGTGCGTGCGACAGGACACCCCCGCTTCCTATAAGGAGGTCCAGTTTAAGCATGTCCACCAGCGACTCGTCCTCTTCGGCGCGAAACGCGTGTGAGATGTCCCTGGCCTTCTGCACGCCTTTCAGTTTGACCGCCAGTGACTTGTGCTGCTCAAACGCCAGCCCCAACGCCTCCCTGGCTATTGCCTGCTCTATCTTCAACTCCTCAAGGAGCTGGGGGATGGTTGTGGGTCGTATCATCTTGTTCTTTATACGGTTACGCAGGTCCGACTCCTCTATGCTGAACGGAACCCACCTCATTATGAATTCAATCCCGGCCGAGGCCAACACGTTGGAGACGCTGTAGCTCATACCGAGGTTCGCACTTACCGTACGGGTGAATACGCCGTCGAAGACGGAGAACACGTCGGTCGTCGCCCCACCGATGTCAACGCCTACCACGTTTATGTCTTCCATCTTTGCGGCGTTTTCTATTATCGTGCCGACCGCGGCCGGTGTTGGCATTATCGGCGCGGAGGTAAAACTCATCAGTTTCTTGTAACCCGGCGCGTGGGCCATGACGTGTTCAAGGAATAGCTGTTGTATGGCCTGCCGGGCTGGCATCAGGTTCTCGGTGTCCAGCGTGGGGCGGATGTTATCCGTTATGTGCAGGCTGGTCTTCTCTTCCAACGTCTCACGGACCCTGTCTCTTGCGTCCTTGTTGCCGGCATACACTACCGGCAGTTTGAACGTGGTGCCCAGCCTTGCCCTGGGGTTTGCCGCGGCGATATATTCGGCCAGTTCTACCACGTGGGTGACGGTGCCGCCGTCGGTACCGCCTGAGAGCAGTATCATGTCGGGACGTATCTGGCGTATGAGTTCAATCCTCTCGTGGGGCATCCTCTTGTCGTTGGAGGCGATGACGTCGGTGACTATTGCGCCCGCGCCAAGGGCCGCCCGCTCAGCACTCTGGGCGCTCATGGACTTGACCGCGCCCGCTACCATCATCTGCAGCCCGCCGCCCGCACTGCTGGTGGACACGTAGATGTCAACCCCCTTGTTGCCGCTAGCCGGTATTATTATCCGTTCCCCGTCCAGTATCTTCCTGCCCGACAGCTCCTCAAGCTCCGTCATGGAGTTGAGCACCCCCCTGGTCACGTCCTCGAATGGGGCCTCAACGGTGGTGGGTGCCTCACCCCGGAAGGTCTGGCGGTATTCGTTGCCCTTTTTCTCGATAAGGATGGCCTTGGTGGTGGTGCTGCCGCAGTCTGTGGCCAGAATCACGCTGAGTTCGCCGGGAACACCGGCGGGCGTTACCGGTGGAGATTCCTGTGCATTATTAGTATTAGTGGTCTTGGCCATCGGTCTCCTCTTCGGCCTTTTGTATCTCTTGTATCAGAATCTCGATACTCTGGCGTTTTTCCAGGATGTGGGCCAGTTTGTCGTACTCCGCCGCCGAGAAGATGAAGGTCATAAACGGGCGTAGGAAGAACATCGCCTGGCTGCCAATGAAATTAATCGGCTGGAGGGATTCAAGGAAGAGTCTCGCAGGCGCACCCATCCTCCTCCGTGTTATGATGCGCGCCAGCTTCCTGAGAAGCGCGAGTTCGTCGTCCGTCAGGCCACCTTTCCCGGCCCTTCCGGTAGAATCTATGGCGAAGGCGTGCCGCAGGGTGTCGCGAAACTCGTCAATCCTTTCCGATAACGTACTCATGGGGCAAGATGTTACCACGAAAGACGTTACAAGTCAAAAGCAATTAACGCATCCTCATTCTGTAGCGGCGGGTCTCTCTATCTAGGGAGGGGATTGGAAGGGCCATCCGGCCTATACAGTTGTTGTAGTTGCCCATTTATGGGGCGTTTAAAATGGAGGCTCGATAAATCGAGCGACTACAAAGAAGGCTACAGGTTCTCGGCCGTAAAAATGGTTAGTAAGAGTCCCAGTGCCTTGCTTTCTGTCTCTTTAAACTCCCTTTCGGGGACGGAGTCGGCCACTATGCCGGCCCCCGCCTGGACGTAGGCGGTCTTGCCCTTCAATACGATGGTCCGGATGGTTATGCACGTGTCCATATTGCCGGAGAAGTCTATGTAGCCCACCGCCCCGCCATAGGGTCCGCGGCGGGTGGATTCAAGTTCTTCTATGATTTCCATCGCCCTTACCTTGGGCGCGCCCGATAGCGTACCGGCCGGGAGACAGGCCCTGAGTGTGTCAAAGACGGTCTTGTCGGGCCTCAGCCTGCCCGTAACGGACGAGGTGATGTGTATGACGTGGGAGTACCGCTCGATAATCATCCGGTCCTCCAGATGCACGCTGCCGTACTCCGATACCCTTCCCACGTCGTTCCTGCCCAGGTCTACAAGCATTATGTGTTCTGCGCGCTCCTTGGGGTCGTTTATCAGTTCCTCTGCCAGCCGCCTGTCTTCCTCTTCCGACTCACCCCTCTTCCTGGTCCCTGCTATCGGCCTTACGGTGACCTTGCCCTTGTCTACCTTGACCATCACCTCCGGGGAGGAGCCGATTAGTTTCACCTCGCCAAGGTCGAGGTAGAACATGTATGGCGAGGGGTTTATCACCCTCAGCGCGCGGTACATGTCCAGCGGCTCGGCCTCTGTCTCTAGCCCAAACCTCTGTGAGAGCACGACCTGAAATATGTCTCCGGCCCTTATGTATTCCTTGCACCTGTCTACCGCCTTAAGGAAATCATCCTTTTTAAAATTGGACGCTATCTTTCTTGAAATAGTTTTTTCTGTGGCGATGTCCTCACTGGCGGGTTCGACCGGGGTGCGCAGCATGTCCACCATGGCGTCTATTTTACCTGTCGCGTCCCTGTACGCGCCCTTCATCTGCTTCTCCGTTCCGTCCAGGAAGGCGTTGGCTATGACCTTTATGACCTTGTCCTGGTGGTCAAAGACCAGTACGGAGTCGAAGAACATGAACAATATATCGGGTAGTTTCAGGTCGTCTACAGTGTCCCGGGGAAGGTCTTCCGTGTAGCGGACGGTGTCATAGCCGAAATATCCGACCGCCCCCCCGGTGAAATCCTGGAGGTTATCGATCGTCACGGGTGAGAATCTCTCCATCTCCTTCTGTAGCGCGGCAATCGGGTCACGCGTCTCACAGGTCTCCTTGTTGCCGTTCCTGACTATCTCCAACCGGTTGCCGTGGCAGCGGAACTCCATAAACGGTTTCGCGCCGATAAATGAATAGCGGGCCATCTTCTCGCCCCCCGCCGCGCTCTCCAGCAGAAAGACGTGCCCGGCGGCGGATATCTTCTTCAACGCCGACACAGGTGTGAGGGCGTCCGCCAGCAATTGACGGTAGACGGGGATGACGTTGCCCTTCCCCGACAGGGCCTTGAATTTTTCATATGATGGATAATATGTCGGTTTCATATCGGTATCGCGCTTGTTCTGCAAAGTTGTTTATTCTAAAGAAGTTGCAATTGTAGTCCGCCTCCAGCGTCGTGTCAACAATAAGGGGGGATTGTTCAAGGGGTTGCGGTGGGGTTGTTTGTATCACAGCCACCCCATTTATGGGGCATGCATAAATAGCCCAATAGCCTGATAAATCAGGCAACTAAAGATTCTGTAACGTTTAGGTACGGTGTGGCGTGCCGCACTCAAGCTGACGGCATCAGGGGTTTTGCCTATTTTCTGAGAGCCGTTCCTTGAGTCGGGTGCTGGAGTGGTCCTTCGGGTCGCCCACGATGGCTATCTCTCCACCGTAGGATAGTACCGTCTCACGCTCCGGGACGTTCTCTCGCGTGTAGTCGGTGCCCTTGGCGTGGACGTCGGGCCTCAGCTTGAGTAGAAGCGCGTCCGCGCTGGCCTCGGAGAAGCAGGTGACGTAATCGACGTCCCTGAGGGCGGCGACTATCTCCATCCGCTCGCCTTCCGGCATCAACGGGTATTTTGGGCCTTTTATTTCCTTAACGGAGCTGTCGCTGTTCACGCCCACCACCAGCACGCCGCCCAGCGCCTTGGCCCCGCTCAGACACCTTATGTGGCCCACGTGCAATACGTCGAAGCAGCCGTTACATAGTATGACGCGCCTCCCGCCCGCCTTCAGGCCCTCCAGCACGGAGGCGAGTTTCTTGTGGTCTGTTATGACGTCACCCATTCCGCTCGCCTATATGTGCGCCTCCGCCTCTAAGGTCCCTTGTTATGATGTCTATCAGTTCCGGGCGGCTTACGGTGGCGGTGCCGTTCTTCATCACCACCACGCCGGCGGCGTAGTTGGAGAGCCGCGCCGCCTGCACGTAGCTTGCCCCCGCGTCTATGGCCAGGGCGAGCATGACGGTGACGGTGTCGCCGGCCCCGGTGACGTCTGTTACCTCGTTGGGGCCGCAGATGGGTATGTTCTCCACGTGGCCGGTCTTTTCAAACAGCGCCATGCCGTAGTTTCCTCGGGTAATAACCACCGCCTCTGAGCCAATCGCTTCGAGCAGCTTCTTGCCGGCCCTGAGGACGTCGTCTTCACCGTTTATGTTGATGCCGGAGGCCGCCGCCGCTTCGGTCTCGTTTGGGGCGACCACCGTTGCGCCGACAACATCGCATATCCTGTTGCGCGTATCCGCCACCACCGTCTTCACTTTGGCGATTTGCAACATCTTGTCCAGAAGCCGGGGCGTTATCATGTCGTATCCGTAGTCGGATATTATCCACACGTCCACCTTATTATTTACTTCATCAATGTGGTTGAGTATCTTTGTCTCCATGGAACCGGGCATCTTCCAGGGGGTTTCTTTATCTATTCGAACTACCTGTCGCTTTGAGGCGTGCGTATCGCCGGCAAGCAGACGCGTCTTTGATATGGTGCCGCGCTCCTTTGATACGAACAGCCCGGAGACGTCAACGCCTTCGCCGGAGAAATAATCTCTCAGACAGTTACCCTCCTTATCGTCACCCAACAGCCCTATCGGGAACACCTTCGCTCCCAGCCTGGAGAGATTATTGACGGTATTGCCCGCGCTTCCCGGCACGACGGTCTCTCCCTCGTATTTCACGATTATGACGGGCGCCTCTCTCGAGAGCTTAAACGGCCGGCCGTACATATATACGTCGGCCACTATGTCCCCTATCACCGCCACTCTTACACGGGGGATGTTGTCGACTATTTCAAGATATTTGTCGAGGTCATCTTTCACCTTGATACCTCCTTTAAGATGGTGTTATTATATGGCTTATACATGCGGTGTCAAGGAGAGGGCCATGGCCCGGGATTTGTTTTGGCCGTGACGAGGAACGATAATAATATGTACGGAGTATTCAGGGGACGATAAATGCAGCTAACCTTGCAGAAATACATACTGAAGGAATTCTTCAGGGTCTTCATTCCAACAATAATAGCGTTCGAATTCCTTCTTATCCTGGGACTCACACTGCAGTCCATGCAAAAGGGCGCAAACGTGATGTCCATCATCGTCGGGCTTCTCCCGTATTTTGTGTTTTATGCGCTGCCTTACGCGCTGCCGACCGCCCTGCTGGCGGCTACGGTGATAACCTACGGGCGTATGAGCGGCGACAACGAGATATGGGCAATGCTTACCAGCGGTATTCATCTCAGCACGATCATCATACCCATAGCCATTTTGGGTATTCTGTTCAGCATGGTATCGGTGGCGATTAACGCGGAACTCTTGCCGAGGTCTTACAAGATGCTCAGGACGGTGAGGGACAGGGCTACAAAGCAGGTAGTGCAGCATCTTGTGTCTTCAGGCGGCAAGCTGAAAATGGACCCCTACTACATAAACATACAGGAGATAAAGGGGGACATATTCAAGAACATAACCATACTTAAGGCGGATGGGGATCACGTGACCAACATAATCAGGGCAAAGGAAGGCAGGCTTGACATCGAGCTTGACGATAACGTCATCGTGTGCGCCTTGCACGACGGGGAGTTTGTTAGCATAAGCGGCACTAAGGCGAGCGATTCGCCGACGGTGATACCTTTTTCGGACACAACTTTTCTCATGCCACTTGGGTTGAGAGAACACAAGACAATGAGAAAATACATGCCCTTCATGAAACTGTTGGAGTACAAGAAGGAGGTTAAACGGGAGATAAGAAAGAGCAGGGACATTCTGGGTGACTTAGGGATTGGGAGAAAGGCGCTCTACAGGCAAAGGGATGCAATTCAGGTGGAAGCGGACCAGGTGCGGGCCAAGATTGCCCAGGCGTCTGCGCAGGCCGAGAAGGCCAGAGAGGTTATCTCCCTTCAAAGGGTTAACAGGGTAAATATAAAGAACGATATCCGCATCTCCCAGGATTACATACGCATATCGGAGGAATCCGTGGCTGAACTTGTACTGGCAAAAGAGATGGTGCAGGCCGGGAAGACAAGTAAGCCGGAAGAGTTGGCGGCCATTGAGCGCAAGATATCTGAAGTCAATAGGACCATAGAGGACGAAACGATTCGCATGCTGGAAGCCGAAGAGGCAAAGCAGCTGGCCAGAGAGACTACAGAGAAGGAAGAGGAAAAGCTGGCCAGTCTGGCGGGAGAGATGGAGGTGTTGTCCAAAGAGTCACGTGGCATAAATGAAAGACTGCAAAAAGCGGCAAGACTCACCCAGGTGGCCGAGCACCAGGAAACAACCCGTGACATAAACGTCGCCATACACAAGAGGCTGTCCCCGGGTCTTTCATGTCTGGCATTTGTACTCATCGGCATCCCCGTTGGCATAATGATAAGAATGGGGAACACGGTTATCGGCCTGTTCATAAGTTTTGGAATTGCCCTGGTGGTATATTACCCCTTGCTTATAGCGGGCGAGTCATTGGCCAGGAAGCAGGGGCTGCCGGCGGCGCCCGCTATGTGGGCGGCCAACGTAATCCTGGGTATCATTGCAATCGTCCTGCTCTACAGGCTCTTCAGGAGATAGAACCCTACCCGATATGCAAAAACTCCTCCGAAAGAACGCCGGCGGTATAACGTGGTACGTCCCGGAGAATGAGGCACACAACATTGGGGACAAACTGGAGGCCCTCGACGACCCCCTCAGCGAGGATATCGCTACCGTCCACAAGAAGGGGCGGCGCAAGGTGTTCGCGTCCCTGAGAGTAACTGCCGGCGGCGAAGAGCTGTATCTGAAGGTCTTCCGCTTGACCGGCCTGTCTCTCAAGCTGAAGCATCTTTTTCTCAGGTCTAAGGCCATGAGAGAGCTTATGACAGGGCTGACCGCAGTCGACAGGGGGGTGCCTGCGGTAGTACCCCTTGCGGCAGGTGAAAAAAAGCGTATGGGCCTGATAGAGGAGTGCTATGTCCTGCTGAAGAAGATAGACAGCGCCGTTAATCTGAGAGATTTTCTGGGCAGGGAAGATATTCCGCAGCGGCAAAGGTCAAGAGTGATTGAGTCCCTGGGCAGGCTGGCAAGAAAAAGCCACGAAAACGGCATCTTTCAGACCGATTTTTCCCTCAACAATTTTCTGCTCAAAGACCCCGGCGACCCGGTGCCCATCATATACATAATCGACTTTGAAAGGACGTACGTACGCGGCCCCCTTTCGAAGGGCATGAGGGACTGGACGCTCGCCAAGCTCAATCGCGTTGGGGGGGGCTTCAGCATCACAGATAAACTGCGCTTCCTTATAGAATACGTTAAGGACGACAAACAGAAGATGGAGAAACCGGCGTTTTCTGCCTGGATAAACGGGCTGGACAGGCAGACACATTGGATATTGAGAAGAGACGCCCTAAGGATACACGGCACCTGCGTACGAAGCGGTAGGGGCTACAAGTCGTACACAGAGGGTTCGCTCAGGGCTTACTTCCTTAAGGACCATAACGTGGAGGAGCTTAAAGACCTGGCAATGGATGCAGGTGCAGGTGTGGGTTACGAAGACGAACCGGCGATGGAGGTATCTGCGCTGACACATGACGGGCAATCCGCTCAATTCAATATCGCCAGGTCACGCAAGAAGATTGTCAAAGACGGTGTCGAGACGGAGCTTGATATCTATAGATTCATTCCCGGTCGTCAGGGGCCCACAGCCGCCAGGCCGGCAATGGTGGCCTGGCAGGCCGCCAACGCCCTTATAAAGGCAAACGTTCCGGTAAGCCAGGTCGTAGCCGCTATTGAGACCGGCGAGGGGCCTTCCTACCGGGGACATCTTGTCGTAAAACGCCCGGCCGGGCTAAAATACCTGGGTATGGCCGTCGGGGAGTCATTGCCAGACCCCGGCAGGACGCGGGCGCTGCTCTGGCACAGCGGAAGATTATTGGCCAGGCTCCACAACCACGGCGTGATGTCGGCGCCTGTCTCCGCAGGGGACATTGGCGTCAGGGAATCACCTTCGGGAAGGATGACGCCGTACCTTATGAGACCGTTCAGGTTTACCATGGACATGACCGGGGACGGCGTGAGTGCCGAGGACAGGCGTTCGGACCTGGAAGGTCTTGAGCTGTTTCTCAGAGGCTTTTTGGGGAAAGGTGAGGTGGAATTCCTGAGAAGGTCTTACAGGTTACATTCTTCAAACATACCTAGTCATGGAGAAACCCCGTGTTCTTACACACCCGGCATATGGTCCACGTTCCGTTTTCTTTAGACAGGACCTCCCTGCGCGCTGCCTGGTAGGATTCTCCGTTCCATATCTTACTGAACGGTGTATCTTCTCTTATCTTTCCAAAGGCGTATTTCTCGCTGTAAACGGCGCAACATGGCAGCACCGAGCCGTCCCAGTTTATGACCGTCTCTGTCCAGAGCAGATCGCAGGAGAAATGGCGGTTCTTTTGCTTTTCGGCCATGCCGTGTTTCCGGTCTTTCGGAAGCCATCTGGCGTCTCTCTCGACGGCCTCCTCCGTTGTCTCAAATATCTCCCTGCCCATGTCCGGGCCCATACTCTCTTGCTTTAACGTGATACCGAGCTTATTTGCCTTATTTCTTGCCTCCTCCAACTCATGCATATTGTAGTGGGAGAGATGAAACAGCCAGACAATCTCGGCGGCGGAGCGCAACTCAGACCGCATTGCTGCGAGTTTTTCAAGATTACCCATCACCCGGTCAAAGTTGCCGTCCACATGGTATACTGAATACGTTTCCTTTGACACCGCATTACATGAGACGTATATCTTGTGTACCCCGGAGTTCAGAAGCGCCTTCGCCCGTTCGTCGTGCATGTCAACGTCAAGGTTGGTGCTTATCTTGACCAGGATACCCTTGGAGGCGGCGTAC
>JAUVQR010000007.1 GCA_030598065.1 Planctomycetota bacterium
CCAACAGGCAGGGCAACCACCAGAGATAAAAGCGCAACGGCAACCATCAGTCTTCCAATTATCTTCATTTTTCCTTCCTCTCAATCTTTAACTTGTTTACCTACAATCCTGAGGATATAGGCTGTACAGCCACATCCCCTACCTAAGCCCTCTTAAACGCGGTCAAGAGGGCGTTCAATTCGTGGTTCGATATGCAGCATACCACCACCTTGCCCATGTCTACCATCACCAGGTTCGTTTCCCCGGACGTTATTTTTACGCGCCCATCGTTGCTCTCCAACAAGTCCCTGGTCTGAGGAAAGTGCTCCAGATCCTCCTTGCGTATTACCAGCATTGACACGGGTTCGCCACAGCACCGGTATTCAAGAAAGGCCAGCTCCACTTCGTTCAGATAGTAGGGTTTCCCGCCCACCAGCTCGACGCTGTGGCCCCCGACAACCTCTAAGCGTGGCAAGTGGCCCGGGAGGGACATGCTCTTGTAACTCTCGGGCCAGACCACTGTCTCGCCTACGGTTACTTCGTCCCTCAAATACCCCTCATGAATCTCCTGAAGGGCAAGCGCAAGGGTATTATCGGCGGGAGGTGCGCCCCAGAAGAAGAATAACGACAGACCTAACGCCACGGCCGCCGTCGCAGCCACTGGCACAAGCCACCTCAGGTCAATCTTGCTCCAGACGCCTCCTCTTGATGTATCAAGGTCGTAGGCACGGATGTCCGCCTGGATTTCCTTCCACATGGACTCCGGCATACGCTCCTCCTTCAGCTTGCCCGCCAGTAGTCTCTCTACTTCCTGCTCCTGGCTGAAACGTTTATTGCAGTCAGGGCAGACGTTAAGATGGTTCGTTATCTCAACGCATGTCTTGGCGTCAAGTTCCGAGTCTATATACGGTCCCAGGTATTTCAGGTATTCCTTACACTTCATTTGTAACCCCTCTGCCTTGCGTACTCACTCAGAGACTCCCTCAGTCTGGCCCTTGCACGGAAGAGGTGACTCATAACGGTCCCCACGGGAATGTCCAAAAAATCCGCAATCTCTTTATAGGCAAACCCATCCATCGTCCTCAGGAGGAACACCATGCGCTCCCCCGGACTCAAAGAAAGCACTGCCAGCTTTACACGGTCGTCCAATTTCTCAAATACTTGCCGGGGGTCCTCGAGGATTGAACTGTAGACAGATTCCTTTTCGAGCGCCTCCAGCAGGTTTACATCATGACCGGATGCCTTGAACCGGACTTCTTTTCTGAACTTCTTGTTGTGGTTGAATATCTTGTTTATCAGAAAGCGGTACATCCAGCCCTTGAAGTTCGTTCCGTGCTTGAACTTGTCGAACGCGCTGTATGCGGAGAGTATGGCCTCCTGGAGCACGTCCTCCGCGCTATTCTTATCCCAGATAACGTGCGCGCAAAAGCGGTAAAGTCCGTCACGGTGCTCACTTAGGAGCTGCAAGAATTCTTTTGCTCTCTTCTTATTAGATGTTGCCACGTTTTCTGTAACCTTATTATCAGAATTTCCAACACCCGGGCTTTTATTTCATAAATTCCATAAGGGCATCAAAAAAGCCCCTCTCGTCCTGCAGGGGCTTTTTTGCGCATCTTCTATTTTCTTTATTTCGGATCGTCCTTTCCCACAATCGCATCCACCACATCAGTATCGTCGTACGCGTCTCCTTCGTCTCTCTTTTTCTTCTTCTTTTCAATCTCTTGGGCAAGATATGCCTTATAGCCCGCTTTCTTAATCGCGCCTAGCAACGCACCGGTGTCCGTGCCCTTTTTCACCGTAACGATGGCCCTCTCGTTCCTGAAGTCTACGTATGCCTTCTTGACGCCCTTTACTCTTTTTAAGGCCTTCTTTACCTTGGTGGTACTGCCATAATCCTCCATACCCTTTATGTTTATCTTAATCTTCTCGTATCCCGCATACGCGGAGGAAGGGCCGCAGAACGGGGCAACGTAAACCACTGACACCAGCGTAAAGACACAAGACAACACAAATAACCTCTTAATGACTCTCATCAATGACCTCCTTACCTGAAATTACAGCCTCTTGTCTAAATTCTCCACAAGATGGCTATAATTGCAAGGGCATTCAAGAGCTCACAAAAAAAGGGCCTTCCCTCAGGAAGACCCTTTTATGTAAGACCAGCCCGCCGAAAACCTTATGTTACTCATCAGTGCATGCTTATCTCTTCGCAGGCGACCAGTGGGCTGGAAAATTTATGACCTGTCTGTTGTTATAGCTCGAAGTCTAGCTTCGTCTCCTTTTTCGCCTCTACCTTTACCTTCTGCTTGTGCTTCTTGAGGTCACCCTTCTTGAAGGCCTCGTGCCATATCCGCAGCTTGTACTCGCCGGGAGGTATGTTGGTTATCTTGTAGCTACCGTCGGCTCCCGTCTGACAGAAGTAAGGGTTGTCGCGCACCACTATCCATGAAGTCATCCATTTGTGGACGTCGCAGCCAATCTTTACCACCTCCCTGAACGGGAACTCCTTCGCGACCGGCTGCCCCCCGCCCGGTATGCTCTCATTGAACGAGCTGTTCTTCATTGCAAACGAATGAAGGTTATGCATAAGGGGGTCGCCGTTCTCCAGCTCCACGCTGCTGCCCGCAGGGATAACCTGTACATGCGGGCTGAAGGTGCACTCCTTCTGGCCCAGAGTGAAGTGCCTCTCAGCCATCCGTTTCTTGTCTTCCGCGGAGACGTCAGCTTCAGACCACTTCTTCCCCTTCTTCACCTTATGCAGATATATAACGGCGTTCTTTATGCCCTTGCTGCCCTTGTCTACAATCAATTTCTCATAGTATTTGGGGCTGTGGACGGCGCAGACCTCCTGGTCCTTGTCAATGTTAATCTCTTCCGGAGCGGGGATGTCGCCGGCAAGCTTTACCACGCCGCTTATCGACCCGCCGTCAGTAACTTCTATTTCTTCATAGCCACCACCCTGGGCGGAAGGCATTGAAACAAGGCCAAGGGTCCAGACCCCTAACATCATTGCCATAAAGGCCAAAGAAACTCTATTAAGCATGACTTACTCTCCTCTAAATCACGAAAATCGATATAGGTTAGCTTCCAGCCACGGCTTCTTCTTTAGAGACGCACTGTAAGAGGCTTTCGCAGTACTCCCCGTCCGGCCAGGTGACCAGGATGGCCTCCTTGTCGCCACATACCATCTCGCACATCTTGCAGGCGACACAGCCCTTCGGGCGGGCGTTGGTGGCCACCTCGTAATAATTACTCTCCGACGTGTCCCCCACCATCTCAAGGCAGTCGAAGGGACAGACGTCTACGCAATGCCCGCACCCGCTACAGCGCTCGCGCGTTACTACCGCAACGGGCCTTCCCTTCTTTATCTTAAAGGTCTGTCCTTCCTTCTCGTCGTATATACAGTCTACGGGGCAATAGCTGCCACACACGCCACAATCAATACAGACCACGGGGTCTATGAAGTGGAGCTTCTTGGATGAGCCCGTGATGGCGCCCACAGGGCACTTCTTGGCGCATATCGTACAGCCTATACACGTGTCCTTGATGTTATATGCCACCGTCTCTGCTCCCTCCCAGCTCCGTGGTAGCCGGCGCGGTCGTAAGCAGGTCGCCGGGGCTCATAATCAGGTCCTTTATGGCGTCAACCTGCTCTTCGGGTTTACCGGGGAAGATGTCCTGGAACTCACCCCACGGGAACCTGGGCATCTTGGTGCCCACCTGTACCCTTTGAGGGTTTGTGAGCCATTCACGTATCCAACCGGGCCTCAGACGTCCCCGGGCCAGCGCCAGATCCGGCGCCCAACCTGAAGGGTCGCCCTCAGGCTTTATATCCCCTCTGACGTGGCACGAACCGCAATTTACGTCCTTCGAGTCCATAAGCGCCTTGGCCTTGATATAGTGCTTCGAATCGACGGCACACTTCGCGTCGACATAGGCCTCTTCTCTTTCTTCAAGTCTTTCGTAAGGGTATTCCTGCTCGTCGGTTAGAGCAAAGTACCTGGCAAGCACCCCGGCCTCTTCTTTTGACAGACCAAACGTGGGCATCCTTACGTTTAGCCACGGCCTGAGGAAATACGGGGCCTGCACAAACCTGTACAACCAATCCGGCTGTACCCTCTTGCCCTCTCCGTAGAGGAATGGCGGGGCAAATATCCGCGCCTCTTCCGGCACCAGGTCCTCTTCCTCTTCCAGCCATTCTATTATGTATGGTACTATCTCCCCGCCCCTCGTGGGGATTCGCACCTTTACCTCATCAAGTTCTACCGCAATGTTCTCGCCCAGCTTCTTGTCCAATTCGGGGTAGTCGTGCCAGAGCTGGAAGAACAGGGTCTCGTCTTCCTCAAGCTTGGTCAGCCCTTCAACCTTCGTGCCGTCTTCGAGTGTCAGTTTTTCCAGCGTGAAGGGATGGCACCCAACACAGTTGTATCTATTAATAATCCAGGTACCGTCTACTTCGGCCTTCTCCTTCTTGGAGAGATGGCGCTTGAACGCGGGCGACACCTTCTCGCCGGTCAGCCCCATTACAAACGTCACAAGGGCCTTGACCTCCTCTTCCGTCAGGCTGAGATCGGGCATTCGCAGCATATCGGCCTGGTTCTTATACTTGTCCGTGTCAAATATGCGGGGCTCTTCAAGCTTGGTGGTCAGCCATTTCTTGCGTGCCTTGGATACGTTTTCCCTGACGTATTCCTGGCCGATGCTCTCCAGGAGCTCATGCTCTAACAGGGCAAAGTCAAAACGTTCCACCGTCTTGAATCCCTCTTCTGACAGGTCAGCCCCCATCTTACCCCGCTTCTCCAGACCCTTAACCGGGTGACAACCAAAGCATCCGTAACGGGTGATAATCTTAAAGCCTTTCTTCGCCCTTTCCGGGTCGCTGTAGTCCAACGCCGCGGTATTGATTTCTTCCTCTTTCAAGGTAACGAGGTAGGCGGCTATTTTTTTCGCCTCTTCTTGACTCAGACGCAGGCTGGGCATACGTCCCTCAGGCTGGTGCTTCTTCGGGTCGGCTATCCAGCTTACGAGATAATCGAACCTCACCTTCTCCCCTATCCTGCTGAGGTCCGGGGCAAAATGGCTGCCCCTGTCGCCTACCCTGTGGCATCCCTGACATCCCCTGGTCTCAAAGCTTGCCTTGCCGGCCTCTACGGCATCCTCGTCCACCTCGGGCCCTTCCGCAGGCTCGGGTGCATCTGTTATCTGCCATATATACGATGCGACGTTCAACCTCTGCTCCTCATCAAGCGAAAAGAGCGGCATCCTGGTGTCTCCCCTGAATGACATGGGCTTCTCCAGCCAGGAATCAATCCAGCCCGCATGTACCTTTGAGTTGAGTTCGTCCAATCTCGGTCCTATGAACCGGGCCTTGTCTTCTCTCTTTAATGCGGCAACAGAGTGGCAACCGATGCATCCGGTCTCGTAGAACAACCTGCGACCCTTCGAAAGCACCTCGGCGCCGGGTATGTCTATCTCGTCATCGTGACACTTAAAGCAACCGGCCTGTATGTTTTCACCGTGGAGCATCGGGTAATTCCAGTACTCCAGCTCGCCATGCGCCTTATACGGCTCGGCAGTGGCATAACCCTGTCCCCTGTGACATGGCGTACAGCCGAATATTTCTGTCGGATGGACGCTCATAATGCCCCTTTCACCCAGGCCGGGGCCGAGCGGAGGGAGCGTGACTACCATCGGGTGTGTACTATACGGCTGCGGGGCGTCGTCAAACCCCGTTCTGTTTATACCCGCGTGGCAACTGTGGCATCTGTCTACAATGTCCAGTTCCTCGTTCACTACCTGCTTTATAGTAATAGTCTCTGTTTTGAGCGCCTCGCGGAAGCGCTGAATACCGGCAACCCGGGACTGAAATCCTTGCACCTTCGCCTGAAGTTCGTCCTTCTCCTTGGCCACCTCGGCGAGTTCCTTCCTCAACTCCTTCTTCCTCACCTGATTCGCCGCCATCTTGGCATTGATTTCAGCTATGAAAGGCTCATGGACCTGGGCATCACGCAGGAGCTTCTCTTTCTCTTCACCCTCGGGCATCTTCTCCATAAGGTAAACCATGGCCTGGTATTCACCGCGGTGGAGCTGCAACTCGTGGAGCAGTTCTGTAACCTCGGAGTCTATCTGTTTCAGTTCTGCGACCTTTGCCCGTTGTTCCGGATTGTCCTGAAAGGCCTTGAGGGCCTTCTGGTACGCCTGGTTCAGGCTGTTGTACTCGTCACCGGTCAGCGCGGCCTGCGCATCAGTCAGGTCTTTTTGGGTCTTCGCATCCGCCAGGGCCAGGAATTCCTTCTGATAAGCCTTCCAGGGCCTTCTGCTAACCACCTCATCGTAAACGCACCATACGGTGCTGATAACTAAGAACCCTATGGCAAAGACGTAGAGACTGGCATACGATTTTTGTTCTATGGGATCTATCTTAGGCATCTTTCACGCTCAAATGTTTAACCAAGGTGTCACAAGGATGTATTTGATGGAAAAGACCAGACGCATCACCATCTTTATCGGGAGCGCCATCATAGTCCAGAAAAGGAAGCAGACTATGGTAAAGCGAATAAAGCCGAGTCTCTCCAGTGTTTCACTGTTTTGGCTCTTAAGCCATACGTAGGGCAGCAGCATCCCCAGGACGTAGTAACCTCCAATCGCTCCCAGGCCAATCACTATGCCCGCGCCGTAGGAGTTAAGGTTCGCCATGCCGGTCATACCGGCCAGAAACTCGTTAAGGTTTATGTTGACCTCCGCCACCACCCGGTGCGGGTCCCAGAACATGCCCGGCCAGAAGAACATCCAACCCGGCCCACGACAGAACACGCCTATGACTATCTCCAGTACCCAGAGAAAAAAGAAGCCAAACCAATAGGTCGTTATGGCAAATTTTCTCTCTCTGAAGGTGTAGTAGCCGTTGCCCTTGGGGTTTACGTCTATATACGGCACAAGTATCAGCCCGATGATAATAAAACTCGGCAACATCACACCGGCGATGTAAGGGTCGAAGTAGACAAGCATGTCCTGCAGCCCAAGAAAATACCAGGGCGCCTTGGACGGGTTTGGCGTGAGTGCAGCGTTGGCCAGCTCTTCAAGCGGCGCGTCGACGACCACAGACCACAAGGTCAGGAGCGCCATGACAATTATGGCGCAGATGAACTCCAGCTTGACCAGGTGCGGCCAGGTACTCACCTTTTTCGGAAGGCCCTGATCTTCCTCGGGATACATGACGTCTATTACGTCTACAACATCCCCTTTAGGCTTCTTCACCCCTTCCCCTTCGCCCTCTTTCCTGCGCCGTGCGGCTTCCGCCCTCAAGCGGTCGTTCTTAAACGCAAGTGAAAATGACAGCCATCCGAAAAACAACACAAGGAGAAGCATTATCACAATGGGGATGTTGTCGGGCTTGCTTGCTATATGCAAGATGTTGTGCCACATTAGATGCTATCCTTCTCTTTTCTCAAAATATCTCTATAAGGGGCCGGCGGAGCCGCCGTCTTTTCTTACGCGCCAGAAATGAACCGCCAAGAATATTATCGCAATCATGGGCATTGCAACACAATGCCAGACATACGCCCTCAATAGAGCGTTACCTCCGACCACGGAACCTCCCAGGAGCGCGAACCTGATATCATTAAAGGCCGTCATACCAAGCTGTTCTCCAAACGGCCCTTCATGGCCCATCAGGGGCGTCGCCCTGGCCATGTTCGTCCCCACCGTCACGGCCCAGAAGCCTAACTGGTCGTCAGGGAGCAGGTAACCCGTAAAACTGAGCATCAGCGTCAAGACCAGCAGTATGACACCAATTACCCAGTTGAACTCCTTCGGCGGCTTATAGGAGCCTGTCATAAAGACACGCGTCATGTGTAACCACACGCTTATCACCATAAGGTGTGCCGCCCATCGGTGCATATTTCTGAGAACAATGCCGAACGGCACGTCATACTCAAAATATTTCATATCCTTGTATGCGTTAATCTTATCGGGATGGTAGTAGAAGCAGAGGAATACGCCGGTGAAACAAAGCACCAGGAACAGCAAGAACGTTATGCCGCCCATACACCAGCTGTGTGAAAACTTCAGCGAGTGGCGGGCCACATAGGCGGGGTGGAGATGCAGGAACACGTTGCCCATAATCGCAAGGACACGGTTTCTCGGCGTCTCCGCAAAGCCCCTGCGGAACACAGACTTATAGGCTTGTGATTCAACGATTAACTTCGTTAGCTCTTCGATTTTTCTCTGCAGCATCGCAAAAATTCCCTCCCGCGGGAATTAATTCATCCGTGTTTAATAAGAACTAGGTGGCATTATGCCTTAAGGAAGGCGCCGGGCTTTTCCCACTCACCGCGCTCTCGCCTGAAGACAGTACCCTTGCTTATGACTATCTGTCCGTCCTCTGCCAGGCCCACCTTGAGCCTCTCAAGAGGTCTGGGCGCGGGGCCCTCGTAGTTTACGCCTTCTTTGGTGAAGCCACTACCGTGACACGGGCACTTAAACTTGTTCTCGCCCTCCCACCAGACGGGGGTGCAGCCCAGGTGGGTACACTTCGCCAGCAGGGCATAGAAACCTTCCGTTTCCCTTACAATCCATACACGGTATTTCTGCTGGAACCTTATGTCCACCGTACCGACGGTAAACTCCCAAGGGTAGCCCACCTTAAACGTGGTGGGCGGCTCAAAGAGTGTCCTGGGGAAAAAGAACCTCGCAAAGGCCACAACCCATATCAACTGGAACAGGGCAAAGCCGGCCCAACCCAACTTGACAAAGAAGCTCCTGCGCTCACTCGCAGCCTTTTCTTCTGCCGAGACGGCTGGAACCGGTGCGGCCTCCAATGCGCCGTCGCTGGATTCTCTCGGCTTATTCTCCTCCATCAGGAAATACCTCTCTTGACATCAAGAATTTGTAATGAAAGACAAACTCAACCAGGCCCATTTACTTACACCCGTCTTTAACCGTGAAGTCCTCTTTAGAGGGTTCACCGCAAGTAAAGGCATCGGCCTCGCTCGTAGGACTGAATGCGGGAACAGTTACGACCTCGAAGGGCGCCACTCCCAGATACTTGCCGTCAAATGCCACAAACTCGTCCAACAGTTTTCCGAGCGTGCGGAAATATTCGAGGTGTGTCGTGGCAGAAAGCACCTTGGAGAAGGCGGTCGCCCAGGTGCCAAGATGGCCCTTAAGGAACTTGCCCTGGACCTCTCTGCAGGTCTCCGCGTTCTCTGTATCGCCCTTTTCCAGGGCGTGATGCTCTTTGAACGTTACAACGTGCATGAACTCCAGCTCCGCCCCTATGAAATCCGTCAGCACCTTTTCCTCGGTTGACATCTTGAAGCCAAAGGCGTTATAGAACCCGGCGATGTCCGCCAGATCCTGTCCCTTCATAAAGACGTGGCTGGAACTGTATTCGGTCTCATTATGGGGACACGTAAGCCCCATGGAGAATATCCTGTTGTACTCGGCCTCCAGGTCCTTGACATCCAGCGATGGCATCTCCTTCTCCACGGCCTCACAAAACTTCTCCGCCGCGGCAAGGACTTCGCCTTCCTCTGAAAAGAGCGACAAGGCCTTCTTCAAGCTCGCTACGACCTCACCACTCTGCAGCTCCTTCAGATATTCCTCTTTAGGATAGGCAAAGGGCGAGGCCAGTATGCTGTAGACCGTACTTCTGGCCAATAGTTCTTCTGTCTTTGTAGCCTGTTCCTGCACTGTACGCTAAACTCCTTTTTTACGTTATGTTCAGGTGCTTCTCCGGCCTTATTATCACCGGCTCTTCTATCGGCACGGTCATTATCTCCTTACCGCTCTTGTTAAAGGCGGTAATAGAGTCGGCGTTGACCTTGTAAGAGTAAATCAGTTTCTGCGTCACGCCGAAGAGCTGCAAGACCGACAGCAGGTCGTGAGAAGGCTTCGTGTACCGCTCTATCGCTTCCTCAACGCCCGGACCGAACATCTGATGCAGATACTCCCTCGGCGCCCACCTGGGCGGGATATAGTAGATGTTAGGCTCAGTGCCGAACTGCGGGTACAGAGGCAACGCAACCTTCATCTTTCTTACAAGCGTGTGAACCGGGCTCGCGGGGTCATCAATCCAGCCCTGAAGACGTATCTTGCCCACACAGGCGGAGATACAACGCGTCACCATAGCGTCGCCTTCTGTCAGCGGGTCTTTCCCCTCAAGCCTGGGATAGCAGGCGATACACTTCTCCGAGACCCTTGTGTTACCGTTGTACATGGGCTTCTTGTACGGACACTGCTCAACACACTTCCTGTAGCCCCTGCATCTCTTCTGGTCTATAAGGACAATACCGTCCTCCTGTCTCTTATAGATTGCCTTACGGGGGCAACCGGCCAGACATGCAGGATACGTACAGTGGTTGCATATCCTCTGCAGATAGTAGAAGAATATCTCGTGCTCCGGAAGCTTGGCGCCCTCGAGCAGTCCGTCCTCCCTGTGCTTTGGCTGACGGTTGGCCGTATCCTCATAGAAGTTGGGAACACGCCACTCCTTGTCTTCCGGGACATACCCTACGGCCTGCTGGCCGCTGGCGTTGATGCTCTTCTGTGCCTTTTCATACAGCGTATCTCCCTTATATACGCCGTAGGGGGCGCTTTCCTCGTCCTTTTTACTGGTGTCATACCCCTTTTGCGGCCCAAGCAACTCCAGCGTCTTGACGTCCCAGAACTGGGGGTATCCACCGAAGGGCTTGGTCTCCACGTTGTTCCACCACATGAACTCCTGACCCTTGTTGAAGGTCCAGGCGCTCTTACATGCCATGGTGCAGGTCTGGCAGGCGATACAACGGTTTATGTTAAAGACGGCAGCGAACTGCTTCTTGGGCCGATTATCCTCATAGAGATATTCCATCTCCCGGCCCAGCTGCCAATTTTTGACTTTCGCCATTATTCCTCCTCCTACTCTATAATTCTATTTATAGCCCCAGTGGATACGGTTAGACGAGGAACCCGCCTTTAAGGTACCTCTTCATGTCCTCATTTTCCCTTCCGGGAGAATGCCCGGTCCTGGCAGGGTCCCAAAGACCTCTACCCTCTATACCACCGGCCTCGGCCTTTGTTATCCTGACCAAGGTCTCCTTCGGCGGCGTATTGGGCGCGTGAACGTCTATCTCATAGCCCTTATCGATGGTCTGGCCTGCGTCGTTCTTCCTGACCAAACTATCCGTCATCATGGTCGGTTGCAGCCAGCCCCTCGTTATAGACTGATGAGAGCCGTATCTGAAGCTTGCCTGATAGCCGGTGTCGGCAGAAACCGCCCTGCCGTCAGGTCTCGTCTCATGGGCAAGGACGGTCTTCCACGAGGCCATCCACGGGGCATGCTTCATCATAGTCACGCCCCTTGGGTAGGACGGGTTGTACTTGACTCTAACCATGAGTCGGGCAATCTTGTAGAACGGGTCTGAAGCCTTCCAGCCCACGTATGGCCTGTCTTCATCGTTACCGTCACACCAGACGTAGTCACCGTCGTTTATATCCAATTCCTTCGCGTCGTCCGGGTTCATGTGAATCTGATGCTCACCGACGCCAGGGGTCCTCTTATCCATTCGATACGGGTCACCGTAGTTCGAATCCCAGATAAGGTTCCAGTCGGTGACACTCCATGAGGAGTGTACCTTGTGCCTGGTCTTCGGCGTCAGGCAGTAGAACCTGTAACCCTTTTCCCACAGCGGGTTCGGTATGTTCTTGACCTTGGACCATGGCATCTTCACGTTCCTGACGGCGCGTTCGTCGGCGCCGGTGGCGTCCAGCGGTATGCCGTAGTCGTTGGGCCTTATAGCGCCGTGGGTGGCCACTATCGCGTTGGGCAGATACGGGGTCGCCTCTACCGGCTCACGGTAGACAACCAGGTTCTCACCGTACTCAATAAACTCGTCTTCGTCACGGTAGAACTCCAGCCTGCCCGTCTTATTGTACATGGGCTTGGACTCATTAATCTGCTCCCAAGCAGGTATCCTCGGATAGGTCCGGAACAGCATCATCGAACCCCTTTCCTGCTTGACCAGTTCGTCTATCTTGTAGCCCGCGGTTGTGCTGCCGGCATCGAGTATACGCTGGAGGTAGACCTCCGAGTTATCTTCCAGAGTGAACTTGTAATGGTTCCTCCACCTCTTGTCGCCTGTCAGGTCGGTCAGCTTGGAGGCCACGTTAGCCAAAATCTCGTGGTCCTGCCTGGTATCATACATCGGCTCGATACCACCCTTCCACGCCTGCAGGAACGGGTTGGAACATGAGGCAGCTATATCGGGGCTGGTCAATTCCACCCAGCTGTGCACCGGGAGCACCAGGTCGGCGTACTCGCATGTGCCCGTCCACTCCCAGTCATGAATAACTATCATCTCTTCCCTGGGCTGGACGTTCTTTATCATGTTAAACGCCCACTTGGCGTTGTTCAGGTGGTTATCGTTGATATGCCACTCCACCTTGGTGGGCGTAGGCATATGCGTCTTTCCGGTAAACACCTTGCCGTTGACCTTGAGGATGTTCTCTCCATAACCCCAGTAAGCGGGCTCCTCGCACCACAGGTATTGCTTCTTCTTTATGTCGCTCGGCTTGGTGTTCGGGTCCAGACTCTGGTTGAACGGGTCTTCGTATATAACGACGCCGGCGCCCGGGAAGACGCAACCTTTATAGTTGCCCGCCCAGTGTCCGGGGTTTCCACCTGACTTCCCAATATTGCCTGTCAGTGAAAGGACCAGGAAGTTGGCCCTGTCCTTCATGTCGCAATGGAAGTAGTGGTTGGTACCCTCACCGGTGTGTATCTGGGCCGGTCCGATAGTGGCGAAGTCCTTCGCCAACTGCTCTATCATGTCCCTGGGACAACCCGTTATGCTCTGCACCGTCTCCGGGTCATATTCCTTGGTCAGCTCTGAGTAGAGCTGGAATATCGGCCTGACCTCAACCTCCTTGCCGTCTGTGGTCTTGACCTTAAAGCTTCCTTCAAGCGCGGGGTCTATCCCCATCTTCGTGAAGTGGTCACCAACGTCCTCTCTGGTGATGACCTTGGGGCCGTTGCTCTTGGTATCCCAGACAACAAAATCACCCCACTCTTCTCTCATCTCGGGGTCGATGATTTGAGTCGTCTTGCTATAGCCGGTAAGCTCCTTGTTCTTGTAGCCGTCTATTATGTCGCTGGCCCTGAGGAGCTTTAGCGTATCCCACCTCATAAGCAGCGGCAGGTCGGTGAACTTCTTAACAAAGTCCTCTTTGTACCACTTGTTCTTTATAAGAAGACCGGAGACGCCCAACATAAGCGCCACGTCGGTTCCCGGACGGACGGGCATCCAGTAATCGGCCTTCTGCGAGGCAGGGCTGTACTCCGGGGCGATGTTGACGACCTTCCCGCCCCTCTCTATCGTCTCAATCCACCAGTGGGCATCGGCCATCTTGTTTTCAATCATGTTCTTGCCGCAGAAAACAATCAGCCTTGCGTGGCGGAAGTCATTTATCTCCGGGTCAAAGGTCTGGACACCTGTAACCATGGGGTGTCCGGGGCCGAGGTCGCCGTGCCAGGTGTAGGTCGACCACACCCTTCCGCCGGCCTTGCCGTCGTAAAGACCCATCATATTGGCAAAACGGCGGTGCGCAGAGGCGATGCGGCCTATGCCGTTAAGGCCGATTGTGGGACGGAACTTCATCGTCCTGGCGCCGCTACCCTCCATGGCCTCTATCATCTCTTCCGGATAACCCTGTTTTCTGAGTCTCTCCTCACCCTCCTTGCCGCCATAATGCTCCATGGCCCTTAGCAGGCCCTTGGCCGCAAGCGTGTACGCATAGTCCCAAGAAACCCTCTGCCAGGAATCTCTGCCCCTGCGGAAGTATTTCTCCTGATTCTCGGGTGTCATCGGGTCGGGGAAACCGGCCTCTACCCACTCGACCCATCCCTTACGGGCCATCGGGTACTTAATCCTGTAGGGGCCGTAAATCCTCCTGACCAGCGTGTAGCCCTTCAGACAACCCCTTGGGTTCCACATCGGGAAGCACTTGTTGCCGTACAGGTCGGTAACCATGTGGCTGTCATAGTTCTGCTCCGTCCTGGTTATGACACCGTTCCGGACGAAGGCCCTCAGGCGGCAGACGTGCGTATCGTTAGGGACGCACGCAAAGGTGAAGCTGCTATCATACTTGTACTGGTCTCTGTAAACATCCTCCCACTTCCTTTCGGGATAATGCTCCAGAGGGCTTATTATATCCTCTTGCGCAGCAAGATGACGCAGGCGGAGAGAAGATACCAAAGCGCCACCGGCAGCCGTCGCACCTGTGTATTTTAAGAAGTCACGCCTGGAAATATGCATTGTTACCTCCCTAATAACTTTGTCATCAACACGATAATTTATTAGCGGTAGGAGACTCACCCGCCCTTGGAGGGGGGGGCGAGCCGCCCTACATAGTTCTTTGTTCTTTGCCTAAAACTTCAGTTCATACCACGTTGAAACCGCTTTCTGGCCGTTCCTGTCACCCCGGTCTCCGTGCCATACCGCAAAGGATACGGGGAGCTTGGAGCCTTTTGAGAACTTGGCGTCCTGGGCCTCGGAAGAAGACAGGGACCGTTTAAACAGCACGCGCCAGGTACCCTCGAAGTAGACACCCTTGCCCATGACGTTCTGGCCGGCCTCTCCCTGAGAGGTCAGACTGCCAAGACTGACGGCATTGAGGTCTTCTATGGGAGACTTGCGATGCTCCTGCGAAAACAGGTTGCCAACCGCGCGACCCGACATGTACGTACTGTCTTGCAGCTCTTTAGGATAATAGTAAGTATCAACGTGCATCCCGTCATAAATGTCCTTCATCTCCACATAACGCCCCTGGTCCACCTGCCAGTCGGCCTTCCAGTGCCAGATGTTTACAGGGATGTCCTCGCCCGTCCTCTTCTTGGAGTTACCCATACCTATGAACGGGAACTTTCCGGTCGGCGATAACTGCACGGCACAACCGTCTCTAAATGTCTCGCTCTTCTGGTTAACAACACACTGCCGGGCGTCATCCCATTCCAGCAGCAACGCCACCTCTTTATCTGTCTCCAATGCCCTCACCCTTACGTGCATCGGGTTTATCTCTACCTGGTACAACTCATTTAAAGGTATCTCGTGGACCTTGGCGTCGTTCCATACCTTGTCGTACGGATTATCAGCCGGGATCGGCTTGCTGGTGTGCTCGGCCACTATGGTCGTGTCTGAAGGGATACTAACCACCTTCACATCAGGGTTTCTAAGTGAAAGCACATACTGGACAACAAGCCACCGGTCCTCGTCTGCCATTTGTTCACCGGAGAAGGCGGGCATCGACGTGCCGGTCAGACCCGTAGCGAACCTGGTGTAGATGTCTTCCGGAGTGCCGCCACCCTTAAATACGCCCTTTGTAAAGTCCCTTACCTTAATCGGGCGGCCCCAGTCGTCTTCTTGCTCATCGGCGGAAGGACCGTCGCCCGTACCCAACCTGCCATGACACTTTACACAACCAAGTTTGTCGTCTTCGTAAACCGCCTTGGCCTTACCCAGCGTATCGTCGCTGAAAGAAGGCGCGGAAGGCACGCTTATGGGCTTGGGGGTACCGCGAAGCTCAAATAGGTTGAAGCTCTCGTCATCTTCCTCATCATAAAAGACAGCGAGCGTCTTCACATACGTTATAACCTCCTTGCGCTCACTTTCCGGGATGTAGTGGAAGGAAGGCATCGCAGAACCCGGAATACCGTTGGATATGGTCTTCAGAAGGTCGTCATCTGTAGGCATCTCACCGGTGGGAGTGGAACGGAGCGCAAACTTACCGGCCGTAAAATCCCTGGGTTTAGGGTAAAGAAATACCGCCGCACGACCCTCTCCGTCACCTTTCTCGCCATGACAGCCCTGGCATCTCTTCTCGTAGACCCCCTTACCGGCCTCCTCGTCGCCACTTGCGTAGCTACAGTTATCCTGGGGGGCGCCAAGACCTGTCAAAACAAACAGCCCTACACCAACACAGACGCTTAGTGCCTTCCGTAGATACATCATGAGGTCCCTCCTCTTTCCCACAATATATAATATATTAGGTTCTAGACCGGTCTCCTCCTTCCTCTAAAAGGAAGAACACGGGTCTATGCTACTTAAGTCTTTCCCCAAGGCCCAGCGGTACTAATATATCTTCTATTATCTTCACCCCGTTGTCAGCGGGTTTCGCATATGAGAAACGCTATTCGTCGTAAGTATACGTATTCACTACAACTTCTGCACAACAACAACACCCGAACCATAAAACAAGCAATTAGCATACCATTTAAAATATACCGTCTTCGACAACAATTTAGAGCGCGCCTTTCGCGTATCCTATGAAAAACAAAGCAGTTAGAAAAAAATACGACTTCATTCGACAAAAGGGTGTCTAGACAAAAAATCTGAACGTGTTACATACAATTCACTAAAGAAGATTTACAGAATGTAAGTCCAATCAAATAGACAACCTGTATGTGTACCCCCAGGTACACACTATTGTGTACCCAAGTGTGCGTGTTTTTATTTGGAGGTTACCGGTGAGACCGAGTCTCTCATGTTCAGAATATCCTCCGACAGGCCCAGTTTCTTGATAATACGGTGGAGGGCGGTCCTTGTAATACTGCTTCTTTCGGCCGCCAGGGTTATGTTGCCGTTACATTTGGACAGAAGACTGGAGAAATACTCCTTCTGGAAGCGCCTGAAGACCTCTTCTTTCGCCTTATCGTAAGTTATGCCGCTAAAGCCTTCCGCCTCGGCAAGCCAGGGAAGCCGTTCATTGCCCAGGATGATGTCAGTGGGCTGTATGCTGTCACTTTCGGCCACCAGTATAGAACGCTGGACGACGTTTTCCAGTTCCCTTACGTTACCGGGCCAATCGTATTCCATAAGCCTCCTGAGGGCGCCTGGAGTCAAGCTCTTTATGTTGCCGTTTTCGTTCCATTTGTCCACGAAGTGGCTGCACAATAGCGGTATGTCCTCCTTCCTCTCCCTGAGCGGCGGCACACTAATCCTGACCACGTTCAGCCTGTAAAACAGGTCTTCCCGGAAGCTCCCCTCTTTTATGGCCTTCTCAAGATCTATGTTTGTGGCGGCTATAAAACGCACGTCTATCTCAACGGGCTCGGTAGCGCCAACGGGGGTGACCTCCATCTCCTGCACCACCCTCAAGAGCTTGCTCTGAAACGCCAACGACATACTGCCTATCTCGTCAAGAAAGACGGTGCCCAGCGACGCCTGGACAAGAAGGCCTTTCTTGTCAAACTCCGCGCCGGTAAACGCCCCTTTCTTGTACCCGAAGAGTTCCGCCTCCAACAGGTTTTCAGGGAGCGCGGCGGCGTTTATGCCCATGAAACGGTGTTTGGCGCGCGGGCTGTTCTGGTGTATGGCCCTGGCAATCAGCTCCTTGCCCGTACCGCTTTCTCCGTGGATGAGTATGGCGGCTCTCGATGGGGCCACCTTTCTTACGGTCTCAAAGACCTCCTGTATCCTCCAGTTTCGGCCTATGATATTCTCAAAGGCATAGCTCTTGTTTACCGTCTCACGGAGGTATTCGAGCTCCTCATGGAACCTCTTCTCCTGAACGGCCCGCCGTACCACGATAAGCAGCTCATCGTTGCTAAAAGGTTTTGTAACGTAATGAAAGGCTCCCTTCTTCATCGCCTCTATGGCGGACTCAATAGACCCAAACGCCGTTAGAAGTATGACCTCTATCCTTGGGCGGTACTCTTTAATCTTCTGCAACAACGATATACCGCCTAACCCGGGCATCCGGATGTCCGTTATCACCACGTCCACCGGGTTGCGCATAATGTACTCGAGGGCCTCACCCCCTGACGAGGTGGTCATTACTTCCACACCTATCTCCGTCAGCAACAGCGCAAGGCCCCGCGCTATGTCCTCTTGGTCGTCCACTATCAAGACGTACGGCTTAGATGCAAACTTCGTATCTTCCATAATCTATGCGAGCCCTACAGGTCCTTCTACAGGCTCCTCCTCCAACTTACTGAAGCCCTCAACGTCTTCCTTGACGGGCAGCAATATGGTAAATGTACTGCCTTTGCCCTCTTCACTCTCTACGCTGATAGAGCCACCATGGCCCTCCAGTATGTTCTTGCAGGTGGAGAGACCAAGGCCGGTCCCGACCCCCTCCGGTTTGGTGGTAAAGAAGGGCTCAAAAATGCCGGGCAGGTCCTTAGGCGAGATGCCGGTCCCGTTATCGCCGAACGTAATACGGATGGTACCGTCGGTGTCAGCCCGGCCGTCCATCCCGGCAAGTACCTTCAGCCGCCCGCCACTCTCCATAGCATGAATGGCATTTATTACTAGATTCATGAAGACCTGACGCAACTGGTCGGGGTCACCAACATAATTCGGCAGGTTCTTGTTCAGCCGTGTCTCGAGGACAATACCTTGTTTCTCCATAAGCGGCTTGCACATGAAAAGCACGTCGTTTATGCACTCGTTAAGGTCGAGACTTCTTCTATGTGTCGGCACCATTCTGGCATATGTCAAAAGGCCCTGGATTACCTTCTTACATACCTCCGTGTTTCGACCTATGGTATCCAGATAGTCGTACATGGGTTCACCGGGGAAGACCTTCTTCATGGCCATCTGGGTAAACATGGAAATAACTCCCAACGGGTTGTTCAGCTCATGGGCTATACCCGCCCCCATCTTCCCTATAACGGTCATCTTTTCCTGGTGCATCAGCTTTCGCTCCATCTCCTTCCTCTCAGTGATGTCGCGACTGATAATGACCCTTCCCAGGTGCCCTCCCTCGGAATCGTCTATGGAGGAGCAGGTGCTCTCGTATATCCTGCCTCCAACGTTCAGTGTCCGAGAGAAGTCGTGAGAGTGGTCTTCCCCGGACAACTCCGGGTGCGCATCTCCGCCCTTGCTGGCCGCCGCATGGGCACTACAGCTGGTTAACGCCTCGTCCTTGATGTCAGCGGCCGAGGCATTGTAGAAGGCCAACTCGCCCTCGTTATCCACAAAGACGACACCCTCCCTCATGCACTCTAAAACGGCGCGCCACTTATACTTCTCTACCCGAAGCAGTTCCTCCTGCAAAACCCTCAATCTGCTGCTACGCTCTCTCAGCCTGGTGGCAACTGAACCCGTAAGATAAGTAGATATAAGCAAAGTGGTTACAAACACAAAAAAGGTTACGGACAGATATGCGGGATTCTTCCACAGCTCCGGCACCGTTATGCCTATGAACGGATTATGATGCAACAACATGCAGTGATGCATTACCGTGCCGGTGTACTCCAACAGTATCATTACACCGCAGAGAAGCATGGCCGTGAAGGCAAACATGTAGCTCTCCCGCTTCTCTAACAGAATGCTCGCAAGAATGGTATGGAACACAAAGAAAAACAAGAAGGGGTTCTCCGCGCCACCGGAGAAATGAATCAGCAGGGTCAAAATGACAAGGTCACAGATAACCTGCACCCGGGCATTGGCGGTTACCCATCCGTAATCCTCCTGAACCCTGGTAGCATGGTAGTAGAAGAGCCCGTTAAGTCCCAGAAGGACCAGGGATATGCTGACAAGAGGCGTGAGGGACTCGATTAACCCGCCCATGTTGGCCAGCAATATCGCCGACAGCACGCCGCCGGCAGCTATCCATCTGAGACGTATAAACCAGAAGAGACGCTCAATAAGCTCTTCTTGAAAGAGGTCTTTTGCCAGATTCATCGGGAGCCACCCTCTATGTCCAGTTACATAACTTGTTCGTACTTAATAGATGGGCACGGAAGAC
>JAUVQR010000159.1 GCA_030598065.1 Planctomycetota bacterium
AAAGGTGTCGAGTCCAGATACATGAACCGCCCGGTAGAGGTTCGTGCCGATTACGACGCAATCAAAACGGCCATTTTTAAGGCGATAGAGAGAGGTTGCTACGACCTGCAGCCTTCTCAGAAAAAAGGCCTACCTCAACGATAGGCGCTTCTGTCCGCCCTTGTCTTCCCTTGGTGATGTTCTTCCGTACCTCTATCTCTTGCCGACAATTTCCTTTTTTCCTTCGACTCCTTGGGCGGGTGTTTGGCCCGCTCTTCTTCGAACTTTCTTATCCACTCGGGATTGTTATAAGCGGAACATCTGCCGCCGTGCCATTTGTCTCTAGGGCTCTCAAAAAAGGCGCAGCGGTCGCCAAGGTTAAGTTCGCAGTCGCTACATTTACGGACGGGCTTTTGCCACTTTATCTCATTCATGGTTTGTGCCTCTATGGTGTAAACCGGCCCTTTCAAAGGTAATCTTCCAAGCGGCCACACACACACCCTCCATGCTCATTATAGTAGAAAACACGTCTGTATGAGAAGGGGCATTATTCAAATAAATAGTGTGGGACGCCAAAAGGCGCTTCTTCGCAATACTTAATGGTTGAGACGCGGGGCGCGTAGATAAGAGCCGGGAGGTGTTTTTACCGCAACGGTTATTCTGAACTCCAGACGTGGCCTGGTGACGCGGCGTTACTTCAGCTCTTTCCAGAGGGAGTCCGGCATATCGTAAGCCAGCTTAAGAGCGCCGTCAGCGCCCGCATAAACGGGTTCGTCAACGCGGCTGACCTTCCCTCCGCCAAACTCTTCCAAACCTTCCTCAAGAAGCCGATCAAGACCTTTTAGCTGGCTCATACCACCGGCAAGGACTATGTTATCCCTGATCCTGGCCTGGAACTCGGGGTCGTACGTGGCTATAAGGTTTCCCACGGCCTCGATGATTGGCGGCACTATCGCCCTGCACGCCTGCTTGCACTCTTCAGTGATATCTATAACCCTGGGCCTTCCTTCCACGGGAATTCTGACAACTACCCTGTCATTCGTATCCGATACGAAACCGTTTCTTTCCTTTATGTCCCTGGCCATATTTATGGTGATTTGGGCATCCGGATGATTTTCCTTTATCAATTTCAGCAACAACTCGTCTACGTAGTCCCCTGCGGTGGTAAGGGTTACCTGGTCTCCTTCCTCAGGAAGGGCTCCATGCATCCTGCAAAGGTCCACCGTACCGGCCCCTATGTCGATAATAAGTGCGTCGTCCAGCATATCCAGTCCGTAAGCCACGGAAAAGGGCTCGGAGACCACAATGACCGAATCTACCGCCTCCATAGCGGCTTCTATCAGTGATTGTTTGTTTATTACGCTTGCCTGGGCGGGTGCACCGATGACGGCATAAACCGTTTCCGTGCTACCGTCACGCGCCAGTTGTATCGCATGTTTAACTATCTCTTTCGCGGCCTCTTTATACAGTTCAATCTCTTCTTCACTGGCCAGCGTAGAGTCGTCAGAAAACTTTATAACCCCTTTCTCGAGGGGCCTTATAAGGTTCAACGCCAGGCGGTGCCTCATAGCCTCATGTCCGAAGACCATGTCCTTGCCCAGCAACTTTCGGGAGATGTCGTCCTTAGGCCATCCCACCACACTTACCACCGTCTTCCTAAGGCCGTTGCTTGCCGTAACGGAGGCCCTGTACGTCCCCAAATCCATACCTACGTACATTACCTCAGGGTCCCTATGTTCTGTAACTGCCTCTGCCATCATATAACCTTCCTCCAGGGAAGTAAAAATTTGTTACTGCGATGCCTCTTTTTCCCCTTGTCCCTTCTGCTGGGCCTTCTGCTTGTGCCGCCATTCCACGTTACTTTCCACCAGCTTATGGAACAAACTCCCCGATTTCATAGGCCCGCCACTTGAAAACGGGCTCGACGGCCTTGGGTGAGCCGCACCTGCGGTGGCACTCGCCGTATCCTGCCCGCCAGAAGGCGCTTTTTCGCTCCGGCTCACAACCTGAATAGGATATGTATTATGCGGAAACTTCTCGATAAGTTGGGTTGAGAGGTTTTCTTTGATATTCTCAAACAGCTCTACCGGTAAAGTCCCCCTTGCCCCCTCCAGTATATCATCTATCACCTCGTTTAATTTTTCCTCATACTTCTCCGCCGTTATAGACGTCCGGGCGCTTGCAGCTGGAGCGGTAAACGTCGCCGACTTTCCAGCCCCTGACCTGCCGCAGAGACGCGCGACCTCCTCCTTTAGCGCCTTGTTATCCCGCTCCAGCTCTTCCACGTCACCGGAGCCTTCTTTAAGTTCTTCCAGTTGCCTGGAAAGGTCTTCCGACCGGGCCCGAAGTTCGTCTCTCTCTCCCGATACCTCTTCAAACCTCTTCTGGGTCTCGGCGTTTATCGCCTTCTCTACCAGTTCGTTAAGGGTCTTTTCACTGATAACCCTAACCTCGGAGAGACCCTGTTTACGGAAGACCTTGAGGGGTACGTGGGAAGCGACCTGCTCTAGCGCCGCGCTTACGTCTTGGGATGCGCCAGTGAGGGAAAAACTAGAGTGCTCTTCCATTAGTATTCAGACATCCCCCTTTCTTTCGATTACCATATGCCTTGATACCCTGCTTACATTGCAATAATTTTGCCTTAGTGATAATCACTAAGGCATTTTAAAACATGTTGTAAAATCCTTCGCCAACAAATCATACAACAAACCAAATTCCTTGTCAATAGCATAATTCACCGCCTGCACACCCTGATCCCGCCGAAAAGGCCTGCTGTATACGACAACTCATCTTATCTATTCTATGGCATAAACTCCCGGTTATGAAATGACGTTGACGAAACCCTTTACAAGAGCACGGTTTATCGATCCCCTCAAAAACGGGCGCCGAAGGCCACCCGGCACGCCATTAACGTATAAAGAGGGGTACAAAATTTTGTGGTGAAACTTATTTCCCATACAAAATGTTGACACTAAAAGACCTTGCTATGGGGGCGACGACTAACTTATAATCCCATGGAGAACTCACGTATATTGCGTGTCATCGTGTCATCATGAACAGGAAAACCGCTTCTTCATGCTAAAGGTAAACGAGATATTCAAGAGCATTCAGGGAGAATCCACTTATGCGGGGCTGCCGTGCACCTTTGTCAGGCTGACAGGGTGTAATCTGCGATGCAAGTACTGCGACACGGTGTATGCCTATGACAACGGCGTGGACATGGGCCTTGAAGAAATCTTGTCAGACATCGAGCTGCTGGGATGCAAACTGGTAGAGGTCACGGGGGGAGAGCCCTTTCTTCAGGCGGAGGCCGTGGATTTGGTCTCGTTGCTTATCAACAAAGGTTACCGCGTGCTGGTTGAAACCAACGGTTCATTGGATATAAACAGGTTGCCCGAAGGGTCCGTAAGGATTATGGACCTGAAGTGTCCTGACAGCGAAGTAGTCGATAAGATAGACTGGGAAAATATTGAAAGGTTAAGGCCCGGTGACGAGGTAAAATTTGTGTTATGTTCGAGAAGGGATTATGATTGGGCAAAAGACGTTATAGAGAAGCACGCCCTCACAAGAAAAACGAAGGTCCTGATAGGCATCGCCTTCGGCAGGTTAGAACCCAGGGAAGTAGCCTCCTGGATACTGGAAGACGGCGTCGACGTTCGACTTCAGTTACAGCTTCACCGGTACGTATGGCCACCGGACACGCCGGAGGGCATGAGGCTAAGGAGCGCACACGGATATGAAATCGGGTCTGGCAGTGGTACTCCTGAGCGGGGGGATGGATAGCTGTGTAGTCACGGCCATAGCCAATGAGTCCTTTAAGCTGGCCTGTTTACACGCGGACTACGGGCAACGGACGGAAGCAAGGGAATCAAAGGCGTTCAACGACATAGTGTCTCACTATGGAGTGCCCGTGGGAAGAAGGCTGGTTGTCAACATGAGCTACCTGGGTATGATAGGCGGCTCCAGCCTTACCGACCCCGGTGTGGACGTGCCCTTTCCGGAACATCCTACAGCCACGAACACGAATGAAGTACCCTCCACGTACGTTCCATTCAGGAACGCCAATCTACTAACGGCCGCGGTCTCCTGGGCAGAGGTCATAGGGGCGGGGAAGGTGTTCATAGGCGCGGTGGAGGACGACCGCATAGGTTACCCCGATTGCAGGCAGCGGTACTTTGAGGTATTCAACTCCCTTGTGGAAGCGGGCACCAGGCCGGAGACACGGATAACCATAGAAACGCCCCTGATTCACATGAAGAAGACTGATATAGTCAGAAAGGGCGTCGTGCTCGGAGCGCCGCTCCACCTCAGCTGGTCTTGCTACAAGGAAGAGGAAACGGCCTGTGGGCGCTGCCAGAGCTGTCTGTTAAGACGAGAGGCGTTCACTGAGGCCGGACACAAGGACCCGAT
>JAUVQR010000024.1 GCA_030598065.1 Planctomycetota bacterium
CGGCAAGATCGAGATAATTGGCCCCGGAGAAGAGGAGTGGCGACTGGATGGGAGTATTGACGGTGATATGTATTTCAAGAGCCATGAGCATCCCAGACAATCGGTTGTACCCCCACATACTTATGAGGAGTGGGTTGTGACGTGGTGGAATTTCGGTGGCTCTAAAGTCATAGTATTAGATGACACTTCGCGGGACGGACAGAAGACGTTTAAGATAAGCGTTGAATAGGTTGTGGATATAGAGTGATGGCTTGCCCCTGGGTCTTAGGTCTTACAAGATGATTTATTTTGTAAGATACTCATCAACTACTACAAGATGCCGCGGAGCCCAAGAATATCCCTGTCATGAGATAGGACCGCCCGGGCTGAATCTATTTTGTCCAGGGCAAGTGCCAGCCTGGTATCCAGCCTCCGCATCTTGCTGGCCATACGGTGCATGACGGTAAGCGCAAGACCGGGGTCTTTTTTTAGCCATTTCAGGAACGCATCCTTGTCAATAGCTGTCACTCTTGTCTCTCCAACGGCCTTAACGGTGGCGGAGCGAGGTCTTTCATCAAGGATACTCAATTCCCCAAACACTTCGCCCTCGCATAGTTCAGATACAACCCTTTCTCCGTGTGCGCTGCCCTGAGACACAACCACCTTTCCCGACTGGATTATATACATTTCCCTGCCATGCGAACCCTCTTCCAAAATAATGTCACCATCCTTGTATAGTTTACCTGACGCTTCTTTATCCACAGTTTCACCCCCGTAATTAAAGGTTATGGCAGCCGGCAAGGCGCCGATGTGTATCGAATGCCATGGAATGAAAAAAGCAAACGATTACATAATGACTGACCGCGAGGTCAAATGACAGCAAGACATGCCTCTACACGCGTAAACTAATCGCCCTTCTTGACGTCGAAGAAATTAGGTGATGCCGGCTTTTCACTAAGAGCCGCTCCACTGGTCGCCTCGGTAAGATTGCCAAATGTCGCCTCTGTGTCGGCGCTGTCATACGACAATGTATTGCCCGCGGAAATGCCTATCGCGGCGCTGGCGGCGTAGGCGTCCTGGTCTGCGCCCAGAAAGGCAAAGGTCCAATTGCCCAGGCCCTTTTTCTCGTCAATAAGCTTAAAGATTTTGTCTCTGGAGAATTCCTTGGACGAGTTTTCTTCACCATCAGTTATGATGACAAATATCACCTTGTCGTATCTGCTGCCCTGCTCCACCACCTGCATCCCGTGCCCTATAGCGTCATACAAGGGGGTCAGCCCCCTGGGCACATAAGTCTCCCGTGTCAGAGGTTTAACGTCGTCAAGAGGAGCGGCCTTGTAAGGTACGTCAATAGCCAGATGCTCGTCACCGTACTTATCAAACAAAAGTAATGTGAACAAAAACTCCGCCCCTTCCGTATTCTTCAGACCCTCTATATATTCATTAAAACCGGAAATAACCTGGTCGCGCGAGGACTCCATAGAACCCGTCCTGTCAAGAACCAATACAACCAGTGTGGTGTGTTTGTCTGTTGTAGTCCACTTCAGCTCTCCCGCTGCAGGTTCAATGAAGATACAGAAAACAAATAGCAGTGTAAACAATACGCGAGTCATCTTCATCTCCTTATTTCGGGAATATCATGGGTATAAAACATTGCCTCTTAATCTAATTGGTCGAGGGCCATGTACCACAATACATGCATATTTATTCGGCCGGATAGTCCTGATCAAATTCCAGTTCGCCCTTTGCGTCGTATTTCTTCATGTTAACCAGTTCGTCCTTCACGTAGGTGCCGATATATTTTGTACTCCCGTCATCGTAGTACCCCCTGGTGACACCATCCTGTATATTGTCTTTCCAGTTGGATTCTTCCTTCAGCTTTCCACTTTTGTAGTACCTCTTGGATACGCCTTCTTTGTTGCCGCCTTTGTAGTTGTCTTCCACTTTTAGTTGTCCGTTTTCGTAGTAAACCTTAATTGGTCCTTCCGGCCTGCCGTTCTTAAAAGTTATTTCTATCTTAAGCTGCCCACTCTCATAATAAGACCTGCTCACCCCTTCGGCTTTGCCGCCCTTTAGACTCCGTTCCATCTTTAATTTTCCACTCTTGTAGTGTTCCTTGCTTACTCCGGCATAAGCCAGACTACTGGCAAACGCTACTATAACTGCAAGTATAATGGTGGCTTCTTTCATATTATGCCTCTGGGTCTTATTCCCCATAGCCCCTTATAAATTAGCGGCTGAACGTCGCCTGAAAACAAACGGTCAATACGCCTCAGCGGCGCGAGGGGCGTCGGGGAGGTTTGTTGCGTCGGCGCTTGTCGCCCTTGAGGCGTAACCCGCGCTTCGTAAGAAAGGTTCGCACCTCCATCACGCTGTTTAGGCCAAGGTCTTTAAAATTATGCAACTTCTTGGGTGTGCGGCGCATCAACTCCGACACCTTCTTTACCTGCGCCTTCTCCAGGACCTTGCGTACCTTGGCAGGCAGTTCGGGGTACTCGTGTGACTCCTTTCCTGTCGCCGCGCCCTTGCCTTCGCTACCCATCAAACGCTCAATCTCCTCTTTAGTCTGCTTGATGCGCTTGTCCGCTTTCTCCAGCGCTTCTACCGCCCGCCGAAGGGCCTGTTCAGTGTCCGAAGTCGTAACACCCGCTGCCGGCGTAAGCGGATTAGCTTTGAGCCACAGGAAACGTGAGAAAGGCTCGGCCAGGGTTTGAGACACTCCGCTACCGCTAATCTTAAACTTCTTGCCAATTTCGGCCAGGCTTGTCCCTCTGCTTCTCGCTTTCAGCATCTGCACAAGCCTGTCGTCAAGACCAAGTCCTTGAGACATTGCCAACATTTCTTTCACCTCAGCGCTGTTTGGCGTTTTCTTACCCGGCATTTCACACCTCCCTATAATTACCCGCGAGTCTTTCGGCGCTTTTTGCACGCCCGGGCGGCACCGCAACCACTCACAAATACACGGTGGCCTTCCACCCTCATTTTTTGGCCTTCTCTGACGCAACCACTGGACCCAGGAGACCGGAGGGCCGGACACTGCCTGCTGACCAGTGTACCACTATTAGAGGCCTGCGGCAATGCCTCTGGCACAAGATGAAATATTTCTGCAGGGGCCGTTCTCGCCTGCCAGGGGTGAGGGCTGGGGCTGTTGCAGTAAAAGCTCTTGATAGGGTAAATCTCGCTGTTACAATAGTTGCAAGACCCGTCAGGTAAACCCGGTCGTTTTTACGCTATCTGGCCGTGTTAACAGTTAATCATAGTGGTAAGAGAGTCAACAATATGCCTGAAACAGGTGGCTGGGGGAAAGCATGTTACGTTAAAGACCCGTTGGGGAGGGTACAGAAGCGTTTTCTCGTCCTCATGGCAACCGTTTTTTTGACAGTAGGGTCTTCGGGTTGCTTCACTATAAACGTAAAGATGGTGCCTCCGCAGAGCCAGGCCCTGGCGTCTGGGACAGACGCCGGTCGGGGCGGAGGCAGTGGGTCCGGCGGCACCTTCATGAGCACGGTAACGGGTTTTATCACAAATGTCCTTGTTGCGTTACAGGAAAAAAGGCAAAGGGAATATATCGGCCAGGCGACAGGTTACTTACAGGCATTATGGGACCAGAACAGTGTTATCTTTCAAGATATAGCCCGTCTGAAGGTGGAAGAAATTGACCTTCCCACTTTTGAAGGGGCCATAATGGAGGCAAGAAAGAAAGAAGAGAATGAGTGGAACTTTACGTATTTGCAGAGAGGCGAGCCGAGCGTGCCTTATGGTTTTTATGAATATGCCGAGCACATTACCGCCCTCCATGACAGGTGGAACGGTATAACTGATAGGATGTTGAAGTCCGAGGACATTGAGGATGTTGAGAGTGAAAACAGCGCGTTGTTAGACTTACAGGAAGAAATACGATTTGGCATTTACAACTTCTCTAAAAAGCTTGGTGAAATAAACAGCGCTGCCGGTATTCATAGTGATGACTCAGGCGCTGCCAAATAAAATGATGTAAATGCCTCTTACGTCAGTGTGTTACACGCTTTGGGGGTAAGGCTCTATGCGTCTGGTGCGTCCGGTATCTGGCTGCGTGTTTATTTTAGCGGCCTCCATCTTAATACCCATGCAAATCACCGCTGCCGAACTTACCGATGACGAAATCGGGCAGTTCCGGGGACTCCTGGAAGAGAGAAGTCTTACCCCTCGGGAAAAGGCCGGACGACTTAGCGACGGGGAGGCGCCGGTGCTGCGGGGCCTGCTTGAGCAGTTCAAGGGTATAACGTTCGGGGGGTATATAGTCAATTACTACCAGTACGAGAGCGTTGACCCCCCGGCCGGAGACAGTCGCGCCATACCACCAAAGCTGTACAACAAGCAGGTGAACTCATTTACGACAAAGGACATCGAGCTATGGCTATACAAGGAGACGCCGGAGCCCGGTGACGTTGGGTTCAGGATATCCCTTAACTGGGGAGACAGGGCCCGGCGTCTAACCTCTGTCGGACCGGTGCGTGACGATTCGGCCGTTCAGCCCAACCCACCCGGCACGCCAACCGGCGGTAGGCAGACAACCTTCAGTCAGGCCTACGTTACATGGAATATCCCTGTTGGCAATGGACTTACCACAAAATTCGGCAAGTTTCCCAACTGGGTTGGTTACGAGCGGAAGTGGTCGATCTGGAATCCCAATTTCTCGGCCTCCTATATAAGTAAGATTACACCCGGCAGAAGTACAGGTTTCTGGCTCAGTTACGATTTCACGGACAGGTTCCTTGCCAACTACTACTTTACCAACACCACGGGTACCTTCGTTAACAACAATAAGAGCTTTTCCCAGGGTCTCAAGTTAAGCTATTCTCCGCCGGACTTTGCGTTTTTCAAGAATACCGAAATAACTTTTGACGCCATGTGGGGGCCGGAACACGCGGGTAATAATTCGGATTGGCGTCAGATTTATGATTTGACGATTGAATTCTCCCCAATCGAGAATATCACGTTGGTCACGGACAGCAACTGGAGTTATGACCCTACAAGGATAGTGCAGCCGTCCGGGCGCGCGAAGAATGATAATAAAGCGTGGGGCGTGGTGCAGTATATTATGTACGAATTCACTGACAGCGTTGAATTCGCCCTAAGGGGCGAATACTTCTGGGACCAGGATAATCTGGAAGGCCTTAGCGGAGGCGACGGCGCATCACTGGCGGAGGTCACCGGAACAATAAACCTCAGGCTTCGGGAAAACATCCTGTTCAGGCCGGAAGTACGCTACGATAAGATAATCAATGTCCCTGACGGACCGTCTCACATATGGAACGGTCACAACGAGAACATAACGGGCTCGATAGCTGTTTCCTATCAATTTTAACAGTGTTTGCCTGTGGAAAGGAGGAAAGGGATGCTTCACAAGAAATCTGATATCCACGAGCTGAAACCTGACCAGTTGATGCTGACGCCTACCTACGCCTCAAGTGAGCTGAACAAGGCGGCTCCCAAGTACAAGATGCCGGAGGGTGAGATGTTGCCGCGAACGGCGAGCGAAATAGTCAGGGATGAACTGATGCTGGACGGCAACTCCCGTCTTAACCTCGCGACCTTTGTCTCCACCTGGATGGAGCCGGAGGCCAGGGAATTGATGGCGGAGACCTTCGACAAGAACATGATAGACAAGGATGAGTATCCACAGACGGCCGAGCTGGAGATGCGGTGTGTCCACATGCTGGCTGACATGTGGAATTCTCCCGAGGCGGAGAACACAATAGGCTGCTCGACCATTGGCTCAAGCGAGGCCTGCATGCTGGCCGGACTGGCGCTCAAGTGGAAATGGCGCGAAAGGATGCAGGCGAAGGGTAAGTCCACGGACAGGCCCAACATAGTCATGGGCGCCAATGTTCAGGTATGCTGGCACAAGTTCTGCCGGTACTGGGACGTCGAGCCGCGATGCGTACCCTGTGAAGGGGACCGCTTTATTATTGACGCAGGGGAGGCGGTGAAGCTGTGTGACGAGAATACCATCGGCGTGGTCGTCATCATGGGGAGCACAATGGACGGCAGGTACGAACCCGTAAAGGAGGTAAACGAGGGCTTGGAGGGGCTAAACGCAGAAACCGGCTGGGAGATTCCCATCCATGTAGACGCCGCAAGCGGCGGGTTTGCGGTGCCGTTCCTCCAGCCGGAGCTGGAATGGGATTTCCGCCTGAAGTGGGTGAAATCGATAAACACTTCCGGGCATAAATACGGCCTGGTCTATCCCGGTGTCGGCTGGGTCGTCTGGAGGGACGTAGGCGAGCTGCCTGAAGACCTCATATTCAACGTCAATTACCTGGGCGGCCAGATGCCCACCTTCGCCCTCAGCTTTTCACGTCCCGGCGCCCAGATATGCGCGCAGTATTATAATTTCATACGGCTGGGCAGGGAAGGGTACAGACGCATTATGGAGTCGTGTCGTGACACGGCGCTACACTTGTCAGGCGAAATTGCCAAGATGGGACCTTTTGAACTGGTTAGCGACGGCAGCGACATCCCCGTCTTTTGCTGGAAACTAAAAAAAGAAACCAACTTCTCCCTGTTTGACCTGGCGGACAAGCTTCGTGACCGTAGCTGGTTGGTTCCCGCTTACACCATGCCGCCGAACCGTGAAGACCTTGTGGTGCAGCGTATCGTGGTCAAGCACGGCTTTAGCCGTGACATGGCATGTCTGCTGCTTGATGACATTCGTCGGCATCTAAAACATTTTGCCTCACAAGCCGGGCGCACGCCCAAGAAGACCGGTTCACATTTCCATCACTAACAGACGCTGTGAGAATGCATGGTGTATCAAGGCGCTCCGAGAATCAATAATGATAACTACCTTGCGTCGTCGTACCACTGTTTCAGTCTTTCGGGTGATACGCCGAGGTGATAGGCCACGACCAGGAAAAAGTTCAGGGCGTGCTGTCTGAATACCCCATTACGCATGTATCTCCTTGCCGAGGTGACCAACTGGTCCTGTATAATGTACAGGCGGCCGCGTCGCTTGAGCCGCCATATAATGTCCACGTCCTCCATTATCGGAATCTCTTTAAACCCGCCCAGCGCCTCAAACGCCTCTCTCCTGAGGAAAAGCCCCTGGTCCCCGTAGCGGGCCCACCACCAGCTGAAGCGGGTGAAAAACGTGATGGACCTGAGAAAGCGATGAGGCGTGTCAAACCTCAGGCTGAACGAGCCGGCCACTACCCCCGGCGCTCTCAAGGCCTCCCTTATCTTCGGCAGCGCGCCCTGCGGCAAAGTGGTGTCGCCGTGCAGAAACAGCAGAATCCCACCGGAAGCGTGCCTTGCGCCGGTATTCATCTGAACGGCCCTGCAGCGCCTGCTGCTTATCACCGTGGCGTACCCGCCCGCAATGTCACACGTGCCGTCACGGCTCCCCCCGTCCACGACAATTATCTCAAGGCTTTCGTCCTGGTCTTTAACCGCCTTGAGCGTGGCCGCGATGGAGTCCTGTTCGTCCAAGGTCGGTATTATTACAGAAACAAGTTCTGCCTCAGTGCTCCGGGCGTTCAATATGCGTTACACTCCACTATAGTACTCTACGAGATACTCTGTAAGTTGCTCCATAAACAATAACCCGCTTTTGTGTAAGTGTACCAAAATTACCTTGAGTATGGAGACATTTGGTGATAGATTTCTATATCTGGAATAAGTCGCGCACAAGTTTTTTTGTTCAACTTAATACGGAAAGGCTTATAAAATGGCGAAGGATTCTGCAAGACTGTATTCCTGCCAGACCTGCGGGATGATTACACAGAGTAAGGGGCACCTGTGCAGACCTGTACCGACTACAGAGGTTACTACGTGTGTTTACTGCGGCAGAACCTCCACCGACCCAAGGCACGTGTGCGCACCCAAGCTTGTAACCTTGAAGTATTATTGTGACAACTGCGGCCGGCTGTCGGACAGCAGCGACATGCTGTGTATCCCGATGCCCATACCGGCAAGTAGCGCCGGGAAGTCGACAAAAAAGAAGGCTAAGAAGAAGGTGAAGAAAGCGAAGAAAAAGACGGCAAAGGCCAGGAAGTAGCCGGCGCCTGTCTTCTCGCGGACGGAATAAGGATTCGACCTTGGTGGTCGTCCCGGCGGTTTTGTTTAGGGCCGGTTCGTGATGGAGGAGGTGCCGCCTCTAGAAAGGCCTGAGGCCTATAAATGGAACACTGCTCTTGTAACCCACGTACTGCTCGCCAAATTCCTCCGAAAGTCTCCTCTCTTCAATCACTGCGATTATGAGGAGCAGGACCACCCACAGCGGGGTGATTACCAGCGCCCACTTGGCCTTGAACAGTAATGCCCAGCCGATGGGCCACAGTATCTCACCCAGGTATATCGGGTGCCTCATACGTCTGTAGATACCTCCGGTAACCAGTTCCCACCGCCGCCTGGGCGGACTGGAGGCGGCAGGCAGGCCAATCCGGGATATTGCAAGAACCATTATAAGGACGCCCGCCGCGAATATTGGAAGGCCCACAACCCACGCCACTGAATCTGGCACGTACAGGCGCGGCTGCGGACACAACGGCAGGAGGAACCTCGACATAGCGGTGCAGGTTATCAGTATGGAGGCCGCTACCACGTTAAATGGAAACACCAGATTCCTCAACGTGGCCGAGAGGTAGCCCACAATGGTGCCCACAAAACCAATTGCGCCGATAACGGTGAGCTGCAGGAAGGGGAATTCGGTCATTTTTCGCCTCTGCTGGGTTTAAATCCCAGCGCCTCAAATATTGGTAGGGGCATGTTGCAACATGCCCCTACACTGTCCAGTGTTTGAAGGTGGTATCAGCCACGCGGCTCAAGACCCTTTCCCACCCTTGTATAACATGGTCCCGAACATCTTGTGGTACCCTGTCCAGTTGCTGTCGGGGTCCTGGCTTTCAGCCACTATCCTGGAAAAGCCCTGTAGTTTTGCGTCGAGGTTATCGAGGAAGTGTATGGCCACCGCCTCCGCCGTCATGGGCAGTCTGGGTGAGTTTGTGTCTACCTCGCCGTGGTGGCTCAGGATGATATGTCTGACCTGGTCAAGCAGTTCGTCCGGAAAGCCCTCTATCCCGGCGGCCTTCTCCTCTACCATCAGCACCCCGGACACGATATGCCCCACCAGCCGCCCGTGGTCGGTGTATCTGAAACCGCCCTTGTAAGAAAGCTCCCGGAGCTTGCCTATGTCGTGGAGTATCATCCCGGTGATAATCATGTCCTTGTTTAGGATAGTGTGGTAGTGGTCGGCCACCTTCATGGCGAGTTTGGTCACGGACACGATATGATCCAGCAGCCCGCCGAGATAGGCGTGGTGGTAGGTGACCGAGGCGGGACATGAATTCAGCGCCCGCGATATCTCCTCGTCCGCCATAAACGACTTGAGGAGCTTGGAGAGGTAAGGGTCCTTGACCGAGTCTATAATACCGTCAAGTTCCTTCTTTAACTCTTTGACGTCCTTTTCGGAAGAAGGGAAGAACTCGGCGAGGTCGGGTGGGATAAGCTCACGTTCAAAACCCTTTATGTCCAGCTGCAGTTTATTCCTGTATTCCTTTACCAGACCTCTGACTCTCAGAAAGCCGTCCGTGCCAAAGGACCCTATCTGGGTGGAGTTAACGTCCCACATCACGGAGGTAATGAAGCCGGTCTTGTCCCCCAGTTCCGCCTGTATGTATAGCTTTTCGCTGCCGTAGGACCGCACCTCTCTTGACCTGAGCAGGAATGACTGGTCCACCTTATCGCCCACCTTCAGTTGGTTAATAAACGTTCTTCCCATAATAATTCGAGAGCCGGTGCCTCAACCGTGGGTCAAGTTACCTCTTTGGCTTTTTTTGAACCTGGGAGAGATAATCCTCTGCAGTCAGGAAGGATTCGAGACGGTGTGGGATACATAGTTTGATCTTCAGCAACCACCCCCGTTTATAAGGGTCCTTCGTCACAAGACCGGGGTTTTTGAGGATGGCCTTGTTGGTCTCGGCCACCAGGCCCTCGACCGGAGAGGTTATCTCGTGCATGACGTCGGTGGTCTCGACGTCTCCGAGGACGACACCGACGAGTAGCTCATCCTCCTTGATCGGCAACTCCAGATTGAGCACCTCGCCGAGGCCTTCCAGGGCGAACTCCGTCAGCCCCATGTAGGCCGTACGTCCCCTGATTTTGACCCACTCGTGGGTCGCGGTATATTTTAATTCCTTTGGTAGTATGACCTTAGTTATGGACATTGCGGCAGACTTTAGCAGAGAACCAAGGGGCTGTCAAGCGGAATACACGCTGTTTTATGGATATGGGTTAAACTCCGACTCGTTGATCTAGGAGATAAATCAAAAAGAAAGTAATGAAGATATTTAGACAAGTGATAGTATGTTGTTAGTGTTCTTGTGTTTGTTCTCGGAGTTGTCGTTCTAGCTCTTCCGACCTTAGTAAGGGTAGTGGTTTTAACTCTTCCGTTGGAAGTGGCCTTTGTTGTATCATTTGTTGCTGCATTTGTTGAGGTATTTGTTCGTAGAACCGGTTTTCTTCAAAAATTGCGCCTTGAGACCTTGCGTATTGCAGTTCCTCTTTTGATAAGCCTTTTACGTTTGCAAGGAGTGTACCTCTAAGAAAGGCGGAATTGAAATTCTTCACTCCCTCTAGATTTGCGTTTGAAAGATTGGCACGGTCCAGCGTCGTGCCTCTTAGACTAGCGTTACGTAAATCTGCATTCTTTAAGTTCGCCCCCAGAAGATCTGCGTCATCAAGGATGGCATCGGTCAGATTTGCCATGGCTAGATATGCGTCTCTGAGGCTGGCGTTACTCATATTTGCCTTATATAAATCTGCGTTCGAAAGGTCAGCATAGCCGAGTGAGGCCCCGGCCAGTTGTGCCTTATTTAACTTTGCTTCGTTTAGAAGGGAGCCATTTAGGTCCGCACCTTCGAAATTAGCACCGTTAAGATTGGCCCCTTTTAAATTCGCTAAAATAAGATTGATATTAGAGAAATCGATGCCACTCAGGTCCTGTCCTGACAGGTCAAGTCCCACCACGCCTTTTTCTACAAGCTCAATTACTTCTTTCCTCACCTCTTCTTTTGGCTTGCCAGCTCTGATTTTCCCCGCTTGTGCGACATTTATTGTCGCTCCTAGCCCTCTTTGTTTTGCGGTAATATAAATCAATTTAGTCTTTACACCATTGTCAATTTCCATGTTTATTAGCTCGCCAATTGCCTTCCGTATATCTTCTTGATAATCTTTGTATCCGTCTCGATACAAATATATCTCTAATCCTGCAGCTGCCGTATACCTTTTCTGTGGGTGTAATGCTCCCAGTTCCAACAAAAGTGTCGTAATGTTCTCGGTTGTCCTACCCATTGCAAGTTCTCGCATTTCCCGCAGATGCTGCTTTGACTGGTTCCTTAGTGTACTTCTATGCTGCCATGCCTGGATGCCTAAAGTTGATATTCCACCTATGGCTATTACTATACCTGCAATA
>JAUVQR010000331.1 GCA_030598065.1 Planctomycetota bacterium
CCCCCTGTTGATTCTAGGTTGATTCCAGGCCGTTGGTACCGAACAGATGAAATCAAACTTCGTTTATCTGGCCCCCGTCTTTGTCGCGCTGATAGGGGGGCCGGTCGCCTACTACTTACTGCTCAAGGTCCCCTGGATTCGTAACACCGCCTGGCCTAATATTTTCATTCTACTGGTGGCGGTGTGCTGGGCGTTATTGCAGTTTAAGCAGGGTTATTCAACCTGGACCGCCGTCGCTCTGGGGCTTACGCTGGTCGTCGCGGCGGGGTTCTTGTATATGCGTTTCGGCCTGTCCACCCTTCCGGAGGCCCACCTGAAAGTCGCGGTCGGTAGCGAGGCGCCGGACTTTACGCTGCCGGACTCTGAAGGCAAGGACTTTGTCCTCTCGGGGCTGCGCGGTAAGGAGAATGTGGTAATGGTCTTCTACCGTGGGGTCTGGTGACCGACCTGCCAGGCGGAACTCCAAGGTCTTGGAGACAGAATATCTGATATAAATAGATTGGGCGCGAGGCTGGTGGCCGTCAGCGCGGACAGCGTGGAGTCGCTTAGCATCTTCGGCAAGGACAAACTGGGTTTCGACGTAACCCTTCTCTCCGATTCAAAGCGGCAGGTCATTAGGGATTACGGGCTGGTGCACCCTGAGGGACACGGCGGCGAGGACATCGCAAGGCCCGCAACGATTATAATTGATAAGGATGGAGTGGTCCGCTGGGTCAAGGTCGCTCACAACTTTATGGTCCGTCCGGCGCCGGATGAAGTGATAGAGGCGCTGGAGAGGCTGTGAACTCCTTCTGTTAAACTTCTACAATCTACGTCGGGTGTGGAAACCTGACGCTACAAAAACCTTGTAGCTGCTCGATTTATCGAGCGTCTTTGTAAGGCCCCATAAATGGGGCAACTACAACAATTGTGTTGCTACGGCACGTCAAGACGAGGGTGTCGCAGGTCGGCGCCAGAGGCGGATTCGCCTAGGCGAAGTTTTAACCCTGCGAAATAAACGTGCCCCCATGGCTGAAGTCACGCCGGAGGGCGGCATGTAGTAAAAAAGTAGCGTGGCAGCTTGCTGCCACGTTTAAAGCCGGTGCGTCGAGACGCGCCCTACGTCCACTTTTGTCATTGCGAGCGAAGCGAAGCAATCTCACAACTGCGCAAGAGATTGCTTCAGGGCTACGCCCCTCGCAAAGACAGCTAAAGCGCGGCGCTATCAGAAGTCGTACTATTAGGAAGGTGCGTTAAGACGCACCCTACACCTGTGGTATTTTAAAGTGGCATTTTAAAAAGACGGCGGGGCGTATGTAGTCAGTATGAAGAGGGGCACGTCTCCCTCATTCCTCACGTAGTGGTGAACTCCCGCGGGTATGGTGAGCAGTGTTCCCGGGTCGCCCACGGCCTCTTCGTTGCCCACTCGCATGAACGCCTTCCCTTCTACCACGTAAATGATCTGGTCCCCGGGGTGTGAGTCTCCGGCGCCGGTGTCTTGACCTACGGCGAGGGTCATCACGCCGGACTGAGACCTTTCCGTCTGCTGCAGTATCTCGAAAAATTGCCCCTTATGACCGAATATGTCCGTTGTTTTCATTTTTCCACTCCGGTTACGCTGAAAAACGGTTTAAAGAAGACATCATAGAAAGATTTTTCCATCCGGCTATTCTATAATGAAAAACGCTCATTTTAGCAACAGGGTGCCGGGTAAAAACCCTTACCGGGCGATTGTTCCAAACCCATTCAGGGGATTGTATAGCCAAAAGGCCAGGGCGGGG
>JAUVQR010000347.1 GCA_030598065.1 Planctomycetota bacterium
CGGAAGAAGAGATGGACTATATCGCGCAGAGCATACCGCCGGTAATGAAGAAACTGAAGGATATATCTCCCTACATAAAAGAGATAGAAATCTTGGAACAAAAGGCCGCATCGACCGCCAACAGGGATTAAACGACCATGACCACAAGCAATGATTTGTTGGTATTTACCCAGGAGACCTGCCCGAACTGCGACAAGGCGAAGAAGAAACTGAAAGACGCTGGTGTGGGGTTTAAAGAGATAAATATTGATACCGTAGACGGCAGGGCGGAGTTCGCCCTGCATATCTCCAGCATAACGACCACTCCGGCATTCTATTACGACGGTACGGAGTATGACGACGTAGACGCCGTTCTGGCCCAGCAGGGCAAGTAGTTTCATGGGGGGATTGCGTCAAGTTGTTAGATGCCGCCAGAAACGCCGGGCGCGTTGCGGTTGATTAGTGATTTGTGAGAGTGATTTGTGAGAGTGTACGGGGGTTTCTGTTGTTTGTCTTGAACGGCGCCCAGGTGCGCCTTAACGTTCAACATAAATGTCAATATAGTTAGACACTTTCGTATAGGAGAGATATCTAGAGATGAAGAAGACGATTCTCGGAGCTTTACTGGTCTTTGGTATTGCTTTTACGTTCAATATATCTGACTGCAGGGCGCAGGGTACAGACGTCAATCAGCTTTACGGTATGCTGTGCGCGCTCTGCCATGGCGCCGAAGGTAAACCAACTGAACAGGGCGTGCAGTTCGGCTCGCCGGACTTCACCGACCCCGCCTGGCAGGATTCAAAGACAGACGCGGACCTCATAAAGTCCATGACCGACGGTACCGACAACCAGAACTACGCCCCTGTGAGGCCTTTTATCCAGCAGATGCTGGGCATTGACGTTGACGTGAAAGAATTCGTGCCGAAGGTAAGGAGTTTTAAGGGCAAATAAATCTTGCGCAATGAGGTGGCATACTGTTCTTAACAGACCTGGTGCCACCTCTTTTCTTTTGATTATGTCGTAGCGGTAGGACAGTGCCCTGTACAACTGCCCTGTAGCGGCAGAGTTTATTTTGCTAAAGCAATAAGGTAGGGGTGACCCGCCGGGTCGCCCCTGCAAAAGGTCGAGCGAGCTTGACCGCTACACAACAGAAACAAACCATAAGATGCTAAACATCCTCAAAGACCTGATAAAATACACCGCCGGCTCACCCGCAAGTGAGGGCGTAGACGTCAATCGGCGCGAGTTCTTCAGGTCGACAATGGCGCAGGCCGCGGACACCCTTAGGGAGGTCGTAAAGGATGTGTCGGTCGGCTCGTCCAGGAGGTACCTGAGACCGCCGGGCGCGGTGGAGGAACTGGAGTTCATCTCACGCTGCACGCGCTGCGACGAGTGCATAAGGGTCTGCCCCCACTATGCCGTCAGGGGGGCCGACACAAACAGCGGTCTGGCGCTGGGCTCGCCGATAATAGAACCCCTGGAACAACCATGTATGCTGTGCGAGGACTTTCCGTGTATAGGGGCGTGTAAGGACGGCGCGCTGGTCA
>JAUVQR010000015.1 GCA_030598065.1 Planctomycetota bacterium
GTTTTTCTCCAATAGCTGCTTAATATGCCGCATCTTTTCACTGTCCCATCCGCTTTTTGTAAGGTCAGTGAAGAGAAAAATCCGCTTATTATTCTTTCTTGAGGAGCTCACGATAGTGACGGCCCTTTCCAATAGTATGTGTGTATCGCTGGTATAGTAAGTCGGTTCTACCCTATCGATATCGTCAAGCACAGCGCCCTTATCGTCGGTAGGCTGCGGTAACGTCTCCGGAGCGGGAAAGACGGCCAGCACGCAGACCTCGTCTGACGGCAACAGAGACGCAGCAAACCGCCTGGCCCACTCCCTCGCGGTATCGAGAAAACTCTTCCCGTCAACACTGTATCCCATACTGTAGGAGTTATCGACAATGAGTACGTTGCAGGAAGGCGTGTCGGGACCCAGCACCGGTCCGGCCTTAAGGACGGGCCTTGCCAGAGCCGAGGCGATAAGCGCGATTATCGCGACCCTGAGCGCGAGAAGTAACAGTTGTTCCAGCTTGACCCGTGCGGCTACTTTTTTTTGAGAGCGGAGTATAAACTCGATCGCGGAGAATTTGTAGACGGGCGCGCGCCTCTTCCCCATCATGTGTATAACTACAGGTATACCCACGCCCAGCAGGCCCAGAAGAAAGATTGGATTGATAAGACCCATTATTACAACCTGGCGGTCATCCTTGAGCGTGAAAGTCTCGCTCTGGTGGTTAGATAATTAATCAGCGCACGGTCCAGCGGCGTTGAGGTGTTTATCAGCCAGTGGTCTATCTGGTTCTCCAAGCAGCCCTGGTGTAAATCTTCTATGAAGACGCCTAACTCTGACAGGTAATCGTTCCTTATCGTCCTTGGCTCTGCAAGGACCTTGCTCGAGTCTTCCATGGACTCAATGTACGTTAGTTCGTCGAACGGGACATCGAGCTCGTCGGCGTCAAGCACTTGAAACAGTATCACCTCGTTCCTGCGTTTCCTCAACAGCCTCAGCTTCTTTATCACCTCGCCGGCATCTTCCAGCAGGTCAGAGATGGCTATTATCAACGAGCGCCTTGACGCCATCTCAGCCACTTTTTCCAGCACGCCTGATATGTCCGACCTTCCCCCGGCTTTCAGGCCTTCCAGTGCCTGCAGTATAACCTGGAGATGGGACGATTTTGTGCGCGGCGGTATGTAGTGGCTTATTTCTTCGCCAAACACGACCAGTCCCGTGGCATCCGCCTGCCTGAGAAGCAGATATGACAGGCATGCAGCCAGCGTGCTTGCGTAGTCCAGTTTGGTCATTGCGCCCGGGCCGTAGCCCATGGAGCCGCTGGTGTCCAGCAGGATGTAAGACTTTAGGTTGGTTTCGTCCTCGAACTGCTTCAGATGATACTTATCCGACCTGCCCAGCACCTTCCAGTCTATGTGTTTCACCTCGTCGCCCGGTGAATACTCCTTGTGCTCCAGGAACTCTATGCTGGAGCCCTTGTGTGGCCTCTTGTGTATGCCGGAGAAAGTGCCCTCCACAACGGTCCTTGCCCTTAGTGTCATGTCGGATATCTTACTCAGTACGGCGGGGTCATACCTGCCGCTTACTTCCTGTTCTTGCATCACTATTCGCTTTCTTTCACTTCTGTGAGCAGTTTGTCTATTATCTGCCGTGCGCCGATGCCTTCCGCCTCCGCATGGAAGTTGGTGATGATGCGGTGCTGCAGGATAGGCCGTGCGAGCGCGCGGATGTCGTCCGTGTTCACGGCGTAGCGGCCCTGCAATATGGCCCTGGCCTTGCCGCCCCGTATCAGGTTTTGCGACGCACGCGGACCGGCGCCCCAACTGACCCATTTTTTTACGTACTCGGACGCGTTTTCGTCCGAGGGCCTTGAGGTCCTGACCAGCCTGACGGCATAGGCGAGGACATGTTCCGCAGCTGGAACCTTCAAGACCAGCTCCTGCAGATTGCGTATATCCTCCGGGCTGAACGCCTTATCCAGTTTGGGTTCGTACGTGGAGGTCGTCGTCCTGACTATCTCCAGTTCTTCATCCTTCTTGGGGTAATCAATGTCTATCTGAAACATAAAACGGTCAAGCTGCGCCTCAGGGAGGGGGTAGGTGCCTTCCTGCTCTATGGGGTTCTGCGTGGCAAAAACCAGGAACGGAAGGTCCAGCGGATACGTATGCCCGCTGGCCGTGACCTTGTACTCCTGCATGCACTGAAGCAGCGCGGCCTGCGTCTTGGGTGGAGTGCGGTTTATCTCGTCAGCAAGCAGTATGTTTGCAAATATCGGCCCCTTTATGAACCGGAAGAAACGCCTGCCGCTGTGTTGATCTTGTTCCAGGACGTCAGTGCCCGTTATGTCAGCCGGCATAAGGTCAGGGGTGAACTGAATGCGGCTGAACTTGAGGTTCAGCACGTCAGCCAGCGTGCTGACCAGCATGGTCTTGGCCAGCCCGGGTACACCGACAAAGAGACAGTGCCCCTTGCAGAAGAGGGCCAGCAGCATGTGCTCTATTACGTCATCCTGTCCTATAATGACCTTGGCTATTTCTTTACGTAGCTTTTGGCTCCCTTCAGCCATCTTTTCCACCGACTGAAGGTCTATATTCTCCGTATCCTGGGCAATACCGCTCATGTCTTCTCCTTATAAAGCCAATGAATTAAAAACCCCGGATATATTGTAAGGTATTGGTACTTACACATTTAGGCTACTACTCAACAACCTATCAAATGGCGTTGTTTATTGCAAGACAAACTTGCAGTTTAGACCGTTTCTACGCGCAATTCTCAGGCGTCGCCCACGGATGATTCTTTCTGGAGCTGTCCGCAGCGGATGCCGTGCGGGTGCCAGCACTGGTTGCAGGATATGCAGGCGGCAGTGGTGGAGACTCCCTTCCGCAGTTTGTCCACCAGATCCGGCTCTCTGATAAACGGCCTGCTCATTGAGATAAGGTCCGCCTTCTTGTCGCTTATTATGGACTCCATCACCCCGACAGACCTTATCCCGCCTACGGCAATTATGGGCACCGATACGGCCTTCCGTATTTTTGCAGCGTTTGAGAGGAAGAAGCCCTCCTTCTCCGGAGAGTCTATGCCCGTCCGGCAGGCGGCAGGGAACGATTCTACGATACCGCCACTGGTCTCTATGGCGTCTATGCCTGCCCCCTCCAGCATCCGTGCCACCACAGCCGAGTCCTCTACGTTGAGACCGCCTTCTACGAAGTCGTCTGTCTGGAGCTTCACGAACATCGGATAGTCATTGCCTGTCTGCTTCCGGCACTCTCTGAGCACATCGAGCGCGAACCTGGCCCTGTTCTCAACTGACCCGCCCCACTCGTCCTTTCTGCGGTTTGTGTAGGGCGACAGGAATTCACTAATCAGGTAGCCATGTGCGGCGTGGATTTGTATCCCGTCAAAGCCGGCCACTCTGGCCCGCCTTGCGGCCTGGCCAAAGCTTTTTACTATATCCGCTATCTCCTCCGGGCCCAATTCCCTCGGCATGATGCCGGTGGTTTTGTCTGCGACAGGCGAAGGCGCGACAGGCGTGCTGCCGCATATATTCGGTTTGGTCTGCCGCCCGGCGTGGCTTATCTGGAGCATTATCTTCGTGTCATACGGTCTGAGCCGCTCAAGCAGCCTCTTGTATGCCGGCACGAATCTGTCATCGTATATTGCCGCCTGGCGTTTACTGGCCTTGCCGCCTTCCTTAACGTAACTATGACCCGTCACTATCAGCCCCACGCCTCCACGGGCAAGCTCCTCGTATAACGCGGCCTGACGGTCCGTCACGTAATCGTCATCGTCGGTCATGTATTCATTGGTCGCTGAGCGCACTATACGGTTCGGAAGAGTGAGTCCATTAATGGTTATAGGACGAAAAAGGAGGTTATCCATGAAAAGGCCCTTTGAAGCAGAGGGGGCAAGCCCATATAAAGCACCAGGGGCACAGCATCCTGTGCCCCTGGTTTATTGTGTCTGTAGCATTGCCGCGCGTGCCCGTGTTCAAGAACACAGGCACTTAGAAGGGCGGCGTGGCATTATAAATGGCATTTGTTCTTACTGGGTATCATGCAGAGCAGCGTAAACGGGTCCTGACCTATGTTTCTGAACTGATGTTTTTCTCCCTTTTGTATAAAGACTACGTCGCCTTCTTTGAGTGTCTGTTCGTCCGTGCCGCTGGCCACGACCCCATTCCCGCTCAGGACGAATACCTCGTGTTCCCAGGGGTGAGTGTGCATGGGAGTGTGTCCGTCGGGGTCTATCTCAAAGTGTCTCATTACAAAGTTGTCAGCCCCTTTTTCCTCGTTTATCATCCAGCGAATCTTCACCTCTCTAGCACCTGCAACAACCGGTTTTGCGGTAAAATCTCTCAAATTAGACACGAACATAAGCCGCCTCCTCTCTTACATCCACCGTATTAAAGGTAAGCCGCAATATTCTCGATATCCGCATAGTTCGATACAGGGATTGCACCCTGACTCAGTATAGACTGGTTGCCCATTGCACTTTTTGGGGGGTTGGTATATTTCAGCACAAAGGTCTTTTTGCCAAGTGTCTTGGCATGTGAGAAGGTGTGGATGGCGCCGCCGCCGACGTCTGTTTCAACGACGAACACCGCGTCGCTAAGGGCGGCAATCAGCCTGTTCCTGGAAAGTGCGGAACCCACCGACCACTTCTGGTCCGGAAAACTCTCGGATATGACACTGTACGACGCCTTGCGGTCGGCGTACGAACCGAGTGTCTTCTTCCACACAAAATGGTCAAGGCCTGCAGGAATAACCATTATGGTGCGACCGTCCCGCACCCCCCTTCCTGACTTCATCGCGCCTGAATGCGCCGCCGTATCAATCCCGCGCGCATAGCCGCTGATAATTGTGAAGCCCTTTTGGGCCAACCTCCTGGCCGTCTCTGCGGCGATTTGGTAGCCCTTCATTGAAGGTCTGGTAGAGCCCACTATGGCAAGCGCCCTCTTGTCTCTTTCCAGGTACTCACCTCGGAAATATAATACCACAGGTGCGTGTTTTAGCATCCTTATTTTTGGGGGAAAAGCTCTGTCGGCCAGGGTCAGAATTCTAACGCCATTATAAGCCAGTGTGTCAACAATACTTGCGAACCGGCCCATGGTTCTGCGGACCTGAAAAATATCTTTCGCCAGTTCATGTCTAAGCCACGGAAGTGAGTTCAGGTCGCTTTTCGTGGTCTCCAGAAGTATGCTGCGCGGTTCGCCGAATCTATCGAGCAGCCTCCGGTAGGTCACCGGCCCGAGGCCACGTATGCTGTGCAGGGCCACCCAGTACGTAACAGGGTCGATTTCTTTCATCACTTGCAACCTAGGTTTCCAACGCGTCCCGTAACCCGTCACCAAGGAAATTGAGCGAGAAAAGCGTACTGGCGAGCGCCACTCCGGGGAACACTACCAGCCACCAGACCGTCCTGACCGGGGTAATATGAACCATCCCGTCCGCGGCCAGGCTGCCCCAGCTTGAGGCCGGGGGTTGCACGCCCAATCCCAGGAAACTCAGAAACGCCTCCTCCAGCATCAGCGCCGGCACTATCAGCGTGGCATAGACTATAATCGGCCCCATAAGGTTGGGCAGCAGGTGACGTATTATTATCCGTGTGTTGCCGGCGCCTAGCGCCCGTGCCGCCTCCACAAATTCCCTCTCCTTCAACATTATCATCTGCCCTCTGACAATTCTGGCCATGGTCAGCCACTGGACCGCCCCAAGGGCGATGAACAGGACTATCAGGCTTCTGCCCACGATAGTCATTACTAGTATCACGAAGAACAGAAACGGCAGGCCGTAAAGGATATCCACTAAACGCATCATGATATTGTCGGTTTTGCCCCCAAAAAAACCTGCGACCGACCCATACGCGACTCCGATTACCAGGCTTACTACTGCTCCCGCAAGCCCCACTGCGAGTGATATCCTGCCACCGTACATAATCCTTGTCATCAGGTCACGGCCCTTGCTGTCGGTACCCATCCAGTGTTCAGCGCTGGGGCTGGAGTACTGTTCCTCCAGGTTCTGCTGGTCGTAGGAGTACGGCGCTATGACCGGCGTCAGCAGGGCTATAATCCCGATTAAGAGAATGAATGCGCAGCCTGCCACTGCAGGCTTATTTTTCATGAAGCGTTTCAGCACCGTTCTCTTGTATCTTCTCTGTTCCACTTTGTTCCCTGCGATTCCCCGCGCCCCTAAATCCGTACCCTCGGGTCTATGAAGGAGTAGAGAATGTCAACTACCAGGTTAAAAACCACCAGGAGGAGACTGTAAAGCAACACCGTGCCCATCACCAGTGTATAGTCCCTGTTCAGCGCCGCATTTACGAAGTGTGTGCCGAGGCCGGGTATTGCGAACGTCTTTTCTATCACCACCGAGCCGGTTAGGATGGCGGCGGCGGCAGGGCCCATGAACGAGATAACGGGCGTGATGGCGTTCTTGAACGCGTGCCTGAAGACTATTTGAAACTCGGACAGTCCCTTCGCCCTGGCAGTCCGTATATAGGGTTGCGAGAGCACGTCCAGCATGCTCGCCCGCATAAGTCGCGCCACATAGGCAACGAACGGCGCCGCTAGCGACAGCACAGGCAAGACCATCTGCCCGGGGCTTCCCCAGCCCGCAGCCGGGAATAGCGGCAACTTGAAACAAAACAACAGCAGAAGCAATAAACCCAGAACGAAGTTCGGAAGGGATATACCTATCATCGCTACCGTCATGGTGGCAAAGTCAAGGCCGGAGTGTTTCTTGACCGCGGCCAGCGTGCCCGCGGCCACACCCACTATGAATGCGAACGCCAGGGCGTAGACCCCAAGCGTGAGTGATATCGGAAGAGACTGGGCGATTATGTCGTTTACGCTACGGTTCCTGTATTTGAAAGACGGGCCCAGGTCACCCCTGACCAGCCCCCCCATGTAGATCGCGTACTGCACCCCCAGGGACCTGTCTAGATGGTACTTGGCGTTGAGGTTTTCCTCAATCGCGACCGGCAGGTTTCTCTCCTTGTCGAACGGGCCACCCGGCGCGAACCGCATCAAAAAGAAACTCGCCGTGGCTATTATAAATAATACAATCACCAACCAGGCGCATCTTCTAAGTATATAAGCGGCTAACGACTGACCCATCCCGGTCTAACCCTCCTCCTTATCCACCCAGATGTATTTCCATGGATGGATATTAAGCAAGTTGGGGGAAATACCCTTAACGTCCGGCCGGTACATGTTAAGGCTCACGTGATAATAGACCGGTAATATCGGTAACTCATCAACGACGAGTATCTTTTCAGCCTTGCGGAACAGGTCCATCCGCTTCTTCTCATCCATTTCTTTCGACGCGGCGGCTATCAGCCGGTCATAGCGCGCGTTGCCCCACCCCGTCCTGTTGTTCCCGCCGTCGGTGACAAACATGTCAAGGAACGTGTTCGGGTCTACATAGTCGCCTATCCAGTTGCCCCTGCATATCTGATAATCAAGGTTCTTCATGGTGGACAGGAATACCTTCCACTCCTGATTCAGCAGCGTGATGTTGACGCCCAGATTTGTTTTCCACATCTGTTGAATGACCTCGGCGATGTCCTTGTTGGCCTCACTGGTGTTAAACAGGTACTCTGTGTATGGAAAGCCACGCCCTGCGGGGTAGCCGGCCTCTGTCAAAAGCGCGCGGGCCTTCTCGGGGTCGTACGGCAGCCCTTCAGGCGAGCTGTAACCCGGCATGCCCGGAGGGACCAGCGTTGTGGCAGGTACCTGCCCACCCTTGGTGACGTATTTTACAATCCGTTCTTTATCGATAGCCATGTCAAAGGCCTTTCTGACACGGACGTCGTCGAATGGCGGAGCGGTCACGTTAAACCGCAGGAAGGACGTCGCAAGGAAGACATGGGTGTGGAAGTCGGGCCGTTCCCTGAGCACCTCCACAAGTGGCAGCGGCACGCCGTAGAGATAGTCAGCGCCGCCCGTCTCATACACGTTAAAGCCGGTATTCAGGCTCTCTATCGCCAGCGCGTCGATAGAGTCGAGTCTTACACGATGCGCATCCCAGTACATAGGGTTCTTTTCCATGCGTATCTTGTTGTTTATCTTCCAGACTACCGGGCGGAACGGGCCGTTACAGACCATGTTGCCGGGCAGCGTCCAGTCGTCACCGTAGGTTTCTATACACTTTTTATTCACTGGCATAAGGGTGGGAAAGCTGGTCAGGTCCAGGAAAAAGGCCGTAGGACTTTCAAGCCTGATCTCAAGCGTGTGGTCGTCAATAGCATGAACGCCTACCTTCGAGAAATCGGTGAGCCTGCCCTCATTAAAGGCGCGCCCGTTCTTTATGTAGTATAGCTGGTACGCATAATCCGCGGCGGTCATAGGGTCCAGGGCCCTCTTCCAGGAGTAGACAAAATCATGTGCCGTCAGCGGTTCGCCGTTACTCCACCGCGCCTGCCGAAGGTGAAACGTGAACGTGAGGCCGTCCTCGGAAAGCTCCCACTCCCGGGCCACACCCGGCGTGGGTGAAAGGGTCTTGGGCTGATACTGGGTAAGTCCCTCGAAGAGCGCCGCAACGATCCTGCCCTCAAGAAAGCCGGTTATCAGCGGTGGGTCCAGCGCCTCGGGCTCGGGGCCGCTCACATAGGTAAAATCGGCCCGTCCGTACCTGTGGGTCGCGAAAGTAAGGATACTGCACAAGATAACAGGCACTAAGACTATGGGTAGGAGTACCTTAAGCATCTCTAATTGAGAACGTTCTTTACCATCCTAAAAAGAGTTGGTATCATATGGCCGCAGGCATTTTATCAGTTTTACTACCGTTTTTTATAGATATTTCATTTTTTTAATTCTGGTTAACAATATACGCCTTGAGGGCGTTTTTGCCCGCCAGGCCGGCAGAATAATATTGGCTGTGATGCATCTGGGGACAATGTGATTGTAATGTGTCTCGTGCAGGCTGCTTCATGGGCCACTTCATAGGCAGTTTCTCTGGGAACATAAAACTGTAAAAGGAAGGAGGGAACTCCGGGTGGAATACTTCAAGAAAGCAAGACTTGCAACAGCTCTCATTGCGGCGATTGGGTTCGTCAGCCTGGTGATGTGCGTACCGTCACGTCATGCCCATGCCTATTCTGAAGCCGATCTGACAAAGGTGATGGAGTCTAAGCAATGCCCCGGTGGAGATTTGAGTAATGCCGATTTGAAAGACGGGGGCCTTGACGAGGCCAACCTCAGAGGCGCCAACCTCAGCGGTGCCCTGCTGAAACGCACCAGCCTCAGGGGCGCAAACCTGGAGGGCGCGGACCTTAACGGCGCGTGGATGAACGGCGCCGATCTCAGCGCGGCCAACCTGAGAAATTCTAACCTTAATGACGCACACCTCGACAACGCGAACCTGAGGGGCGCCAACCTGGGCGGCGCGGACCTTACCGGCGCGATTCTGGGCAACGCAAATGTACGTGGCGCGAACTTTAAGGGGGCCACGGGTCTCAGCGAAGAGAAAAAAGAAGACCTGGAAAAGCGTGGCGCCAAGGTCGAGTAGTCGGTGCCGGCAATAAGTCGCCGCGTCATATGTAAAGGTGAAACACGCAGGCCGTAAAAACGCCTTACGCCGTTATGTATACCGATTGAGAGACGGAGACCACCATGAGAGGAAAGCTGATAGACATTGAGGGTATAGACGGAAGCGGTAAGACCGTCCAGGCCCATCTGCTGATTGAGCGGCTCAAGAAAGAAGGCCGCCCGGCGGTCGATATCCGGTTTCCACACCGCAAGCATGGCTTCTTCGGGGAGATGATACACCAGTATCTTAATGGAGAGTTCGGTGGCTCTGCGGATGTTGACCCGCATCTGGCGGCGTTGCTTTACGCCGGTGAACGCTTCGAGGCAAAGAGGGAGCTTGAGGGTTGGCTGGATGAAGGTAAGATTGTTATAGCAAGACGCTATGTCCCTTCCAATCAGGCGCATCAGGGCGGTAAACTCGCGGAGCCGCATAAGAGAAAAAGATTCTTTGAGTGGGTTGAACAGCTTGAATACAAGCAATTCGGAAACCCAAGGCCCGATATAATTGTCTATCTCGCGCTGCCCACAGAGACCTCATTGGAACTCATCACAAAGAGGCATAAAGAACAGTCCAGGCAGGAGAAGATGCGGGACATCCACGAGGAAGATTCTTCCCACCTGAGGGCGGCTGAAGGGTCTTACATGGAGCTGGCGGCAGGAGGCGAACCGTGGGTGACCGTGCCGTGCCTCGGTAACGGAAAACTGCTGCAGGAGGGTGAGATAGCCGACAGGGTCTGGGCGGCGGTAAGTAAAGTGCTTGACTGACGCATTGTTATAACAACGGGTTGGCTATTCGGCTATTATCTCATGTATAAGCCGCGGCACCGAAGGTTCTACGTTGGAATCTGAAATCCCGTACGCCTCCAGAATTAGTCTTTCCGCCTCGCTAAACGAGGCCTCGTCCCTGTAAAACACCTTTGTCAGCGGTGCGCCCTTGTCTATCCTGTCACCCAGCCTTGCCAACACCTTGTACCCTGTAGAGTGGTCGATAGTATCGCCCAGCCGTTTTCGCCCGGCACCAAGCACCACTGCCCCCAGCCCCATCTTATATGTATCTATCCCTGCGATATAACCGGACATGGGTGAGCAAACATCCCTGACGTTGCGTGAGACATATTTCGTAAGGTCCTCCAGAGAAGTGGCGTCTCCACCCTGACGCATTACCATCTCCAGAAATTTGTTCATAGCGCTGCCGTCTCCGAGATTCTTCCGCAGCCGCAGTTGCGCCTCTTCCCTGTCGTCACATAGCCCGGCCAGACGCAGCATCTGAAACCCTAATTCAAGCGTTACACGGACCAGGTCTTCCGGCCCACCGCCCTGAAGCGTTTCGACGGCTTCTACCAGCTCGGTGGCGTTTCCTACCATAGCGCCCAGAGGCTGACTCATGTCGGTTATTACCGCCACGACAGGCTTATTCGTCGCGCGGGCGATTGACACCAGGCTTCGCGCAAGGGCCCGGGCCGCGTCTATTTCCCTCATGAAGGCGCCACTTCCGGTCTTTACGTCCAACACCAGCCCGTCAAGCCCCTCAGCAAATTTTTTGGACAGGATGCTTGCCGTGATTAACGGAACACTCTCTACGGTGGCGGTAACGCCTCTCAGGGCGTAAAGCCTTCTTTCCGTAGACAGCAACTCATCCGTTTCGCCCGCTATTACCAGCCCCACGTCTCTTATGCCGGAACTTATTTCCTCTACAGATAGTTGACTCCTGAAGCCGGGGATGGATTCCAATTTGTCCAGCGTGCCGCCCGTGTGGCCCAGGGCCCTACCCGATATCATCGGTACGCGTACCCCCATGCTTGCCACAAGGGGAGCGAGCACCAGACTGACCTTGTCGCCCACGCCGCCGGTGCTGTGCTTGTCTATTCTTCTGCCCGGCGCTGAATCAGCCGGAAGGGTTTTGCCAGATGCCAAAAGCGCTTCCGTAAGACAGGCAGTCTCATGGCTGGACATACCGCGCCAGCACACGGCCATCAAAAAGGCCGTCATCTGATAGTCCGGAATCTCTCCGGCGGCGAAGCTTCTAACCAGCGATGTTATCTCGCCGCTACTTAGCTCTTCCCCATCCCTCTTCTTTTTGATAATATCCTGAAAAAGCATTTTTTTCGTTTCGTGGACAAGGAATCCCGATATTAGCTCCAGGTGAATCTGGACGTATGAAGCAAGGCTCAGGCATTATACGCCATTTTATTTTATCATGCCAGGCGGGGGAATTTGATGTGCCGGGAAAGTTACAGTTACTATGCCAACGGTCTGAGATGGGCCAGCTATGACCAAACATACACCTCTCTATATGGTTCATAGGGAACTGGGCGCAGACCTCACCGATTTCCACGGCTACCTGCTCCCTCTTCAATACACGACCATATCAGAGGAGCATATGGCGGTCAGGACAAAGGCAGGCATCTTTGACCTCTCCCATATGGGGCAGCTTGAGGTCTCCGGTACGCAGGCGCTGGCCTTCATACAGGAGATAATCACCAACGACGCGGAGGGCCTTCCTGACGGTAAGGCGCTTTATACGCCTATCTGCAACAAAAACGGTGGTATAGTGGACGACGTCCTACTGTACCGCTTTTGCGCTGAGAAGTTCTTGTTTGTTGTGAATTCGGCCAATAGACAAAAGGTGTTTGGCTGGCTGGTTGAGAACCAGGAAAAAGACGTCAGGGTGACAGACCTTAGCGACGAATTCGGAATGATCGCCGTCCAGGGCCCGTCATCTGAGGAGATTGTTGAAAAGCCCATGGGCCATGAGGCGGCCAGCCTTAAACACTTCCACTTTTGCTGTCACTCCGGCGCCGGTGAAGATGATGCGCCGGACACAATTATCTCCCGTACCGGATACACTGGCGAAGATGGTTTTGAGATATACGTCCCGGCCGCACGGTGCGAGTCCACATGGAACAAACTGATGGCCGCAGGCAGGCATGCCGGCCTGAGGCCCGCGGGGCTGGGTTCCAGAGATACACTAAGGCTTGAGGCCGGCCTACTTCTATACGGGAGCGATATAGACGACTCCACCACACCGCTTGAAGCCGGCATAGACTGGACGGTCAAGCTTCAGAAAAAGGATTTTTTCGGCAAATCCGTCCTGTTGGACCAAAAAGCGTCGGGCGTCTATAAGAGGTTGGTCGGCCTTGAGCTGGTAGAAAGGGGAATCCCCAGGGCGGGATATCTTATTTACTCCGGTTCAGGCTCAGACGCCGTTGGCAAGGTCACCAGCGGCACATACAGCCCATTCTTCAGAAAAGGCATCGCCCTGGGCTATGTACATGATGTGAAAAAGGATGAGGATGATGAGAAACACCCCAGACCGGGAGACCTACTTCAGGTGGACATCCGGGGCAGAAAGCTGGGGGCAAGGGTGGTCACACTCCCGTTTTACCGCGGCGGCACAACGAAACAGACTTCTTCTTAGGAGGACAAATGGACTTTCCTACCGATGTATCGTACACAGAGAGCCACGAGTGGGTGCGGACGAGCAATTCGACGGAGGCGGTAGTCGGACTTACCGCTTACGCGCAGGAGCAATTAAAGGATGTGGTCTTTATTGAATTGCCAAAACTCGGTAAAAAATTCAGGGCAAAAGACCCCTGCGCAACAATTGAGTCCGTCAAGGCCGCATTCGACATCTATACGCCCGTTTCCGGAGAAATCATCCGCGTCAACAACGACCTGGAAGACAGCCCCCAGCTGGTAAATGAAGACCCGTACGGAAAGGGCTGGATATTCGCAATCAGGATAGACGTCCCCGGTGAGATAAAGGCATTGATGACTGCCGGTGACTACAAGACGTTTTGCGAGAAGGAAGAGTCTTAGATGGCTATGTGCAAAAAATGCTAATAGAAATACATATGCGATTAGCCAGGTTCATATACAAGGAGGTGTAGACGATGGAGGGCAGTAAAATGGCTTCGTTCGCGGCACTTAGCACGGCAATCGTACTTATAATTAGTTTAGGGTTCAATTCTGTTTTCTCTATGATTTTTTCACGAACTAAATAAGGAGATGAGGCTAGGAACAGAACTGTCAATTTTTACGCAAACTTTTCTGATGACTAGAGCGGCAGCGGTTGCCTTTTTCCAGAAATACGATAATCAGATAGAGGCCTTTCTTAACGATAAGGCCGGGATGTCGATGATGATGTGTGGCGACCTGGTTCAAATGCTGGATGATATAGAGTTCATTGCCTGGCTGTTTAACAATGGTTACGTCACACTGAAGGGAGCCGACGAGATACTGTCTTCACAACTCGAGCATGTTCTAAACCAAGCAGCCGTTATAATAGAAAAGGCAGACCCGCCGGCATCCCGGTATTTTGCGGAACATTATCCGCAGATTACAAAAGTGTGGGTGCCTGATAACGAACTCTCGCGAAAGGAGTTAAAGCCGACGCTCCCTTGACACATGACATATATGTCCGTGAATATGACCTTGCTGTATACGTTTTACAACATGACGCAGCACGCTGCCGATAGAGAAAGGGCACCATATGGACTACGTCCCCCATACTGACCAAGAAAATAAAGAGATGCTGAAGGAGATAGGGGTAGACTCCGCCGGGGCTCTCTTCAAGACAGTGCCGGAGGAACTGCAGCGGCCTCCCCTTCCTATGGAAA